>CADBPL010000175.1 GCA_902796535.1 Oscillospiraceae bacterium | reverse complement strand
CGCGTCGCGCATGGCTTCGCACAGCGTGACCGTGCCGCCCACGTTGTTTTCATAGTATTCCAGCGGCTTGCGGCAGCTTTCGCCCACAGCCTTGAGCCCGGCAAAGTGGATGACCGCGTCGATTTTGTTTTCGGCAAACACCTTGTCCAGCCCCGCGCGGTCGCGGATATCACATTCGCAGAATTTGAAATCGCCGCCCGAAATTTTTCGGATGCGATTGAGCGCTTCCGGCTTGCTGTTATAGAAATTATCGAGTATAATAACGTCGTAGCCCTTTTGGATGAGCTCGATGCAGGTGTGCGAGCCGATGTAACCGGCGCCGCCTGTAACAAGAACCGTCATGATTTTTTCCTCATTTCTCCCAGAATAAAAACATTATATAGCTTTTTTTCTTTCAAGTCAACACCGCGCGCTCACGGTGTGCGGATCAAACAGAAGTTTTTTGGAGTGGACTATGAACAATTTATCAGACATCGGAACGATCCGGGATTTGCTCGCCCGCCACGGGTTCCGGTTTTCCAAATCGCTCGGGCAGAATTTCATCATTGACCCCACCGTCTGCCCCCGCATGGCGGAGGAGTGCGGCGCGGGGCAGGGCGTCGGCGTGCTGGAGATCGGCCCCGGCATCGGGGTGCTGACCGAGCAGCTGGCGCAGCGCGCCGAAAAGGTGGTGGCCGTGGAGCTTGATGAACGGCTGCTGCCGGTGCTTGATGAAACGCTGGGCAGCTTTGACAACGTGCGCGTCATTCACGGTGACGTGCTCAGGCTTGATCTGGCCAAAATTCTCGAAGAAAACTTTTTCGGGCTGAAGGCCGCGGTGTGCGCCAACCTGCCCTATTATATCACGTCGCCCGTTATTATGGCGCTGCTTGAAAGCCGCCTGCCGGTGGAGAGCATCACCGTGATGGTGCAAAAGGAGGCGGCCGACCGCCTGTGCGCGGCCGTGGGCAGCCGTGACGCGGGGGCCGTGACCGTGGCGGTGAATTACTATGCCGAGGCCGAAAAGCTGTTCGACGTGCCCGCCGGATCGTTCCTGCCCGCGCCCAAGGTCAACAGCAGCGTCATCCGCCTGACCGTGCGCCCCGCGCCGCCTGTGCAGCTCACCGATGAAGCGCTGTTTTTCCGCGTGGTCAAGGCGGTGTTCGCCCAGCGGCGCAAAACCGCCGCCAACTCGGTCAGCGCCGGGCTGGGCGTGCCGAAATCGGTCGTGACCGCCGCGCTTTCCGCCATCGGGCAGCCGGAAAACGCCCGCGCCGAGCGGTTCGGGCTGGAGCAGTTAGCCGCCTTTGCCAACCGGCTGAAAGCCGAAACGGAAAGCGGAGCGAAGGCGGAAGCCTGATGAAAACAGGTCGGAAAAGCGTTGGCGAGGCGGCCGCAGCGGTCGCCTCGCCAAACAGGGGAATAGGAGGAATTATTTTTGATTGATGCGGCGGATGTAGGACAGCGCTTCTAAAATGGCGATGCCGGAAATGGCAAGCACGGCCATGACCAGCGACCAGCGCAGCTCAACGGCGCCGTGTTTGCGCACGTCGAACAAAATTTCAAACCCGATGCTGAGCAGGCCGACTTCACCCACCACGGCGGAGAGGATATGCTCGCCTTTGATGACCTTGTAAGAGATCAGCAGCATGAGTATGACCGAAGAAACGATGATCATGATGCCGATGGGCAGGAAGTACTGCATGAAAATTTCGTTCTTGCCGCTGATATAAGACAAAAAGATGAGATAGAGCATCAAAATACCGGCACAGATGCAGGCGGTGAGCGCAGGGCGCTTTGGCCGCAGCGCAGGCAGCACACACGCCATCCAGGTGAACATGATCAGGCCGAGCACATAAAACGACCAGTCCATGCCCGGCTTGACTTTTCCGATATAGTCAAACACCAGACAGATCAGCGTGGGGAACACCATCAGCGCAGAGGCGATGGCGGCATAGCTGCGCCCGAATTTGTCGAACTTTTTTGGCAGAAGGAAAGGCTGCTGCGCCGACGCCGGCTCGGGTTCCGTCGCAGCAGGTGCGGTGTAGCCGTTCACCGGTGTGCCGCAGTTCGGGCAGGCGGCCGCGTTGGGGTCGAGGGCGGCGCCGCAGTTTTGACAAAACATAGTCGGTACCTTCTTTTTTATGATTTCTCTTCTGCGCTCTCTTTGCAGATCTTTTCCAGCGTTTCCAGCGCAAGCGCCTTGTCCTCCATCGTGCGGAACAGCGCGATGAGGGTGCGCTCGTCGTTGGAGCACTGCTTGAGGGTGCGCAGAATGACGACAGGCATATTGGTTTCGGGCACCTGTTCGTTGTCGATGCAAAGCGTGGCGGCAAAGCCTTCGTTATCCAGCAGCGTGTCGGTGCTCACGCGGAACATCCGCGCGATTTTGACCAGATTGGTCATGTTCGGTTCCGTTTTGCCGCTTTCATAGTAGGAATAAGCGGAACGGTCAACGCCGAGCACGTTCGCCACGTCCTCCTGACTGAAGCCGCAGGCGCGGCGCAGCAGCCGCAGGTTATCTTTCAGTGCCATGGATCATATTCTCCTTTCATGGTATCACAGGTAATCGCCTAAGTGCGCCAGGTTTTTCACCACAACGCTGGCGTTGATGCCGGAACGGCGGTAGCTTTCAATGCTCGTCACGCCGCTGAGCACCAGCGCGGTGGGAATGTTGTGGTTCATGCCGATGGCAATGTCGGTTTCCAGCCGGTCGCCGACAAATGCGATCTCATCCCGCTCACAGCCGAGCAGGGCGGTAATGTAATCGACCGTTTGCGTCATGGGCTTGCCCATCACGAGCGGCCGGCGCCCGGTGGAGGCGGCAAACATTTCGATCATGGAGCCGGTGTCGGGCATAAAGCCGTCCGCCATGGGACAGTTGAAATCGGGGTGGGTGGCAATGTAGGGCACGCCGGCTGCCAGCCGGTTGGCGGCTTTGCGGATCTTTTCATAAGTCAGCGTGGTGTCGAAGCCGAGCACGATCAGGTCGGGGTCGGTTTCGGTGAGCAGAATGCCGCCGGCGATGAAGTCGGCGGTCAGACGCTCGTTGCCCAGCAGGTAAACTTTTTTGCCGGGGTAGTTTTTTTTCAGATAGTCGATGGTCACATGGGAGGAAATGATGATCCGGTCTTCCGATACGGGGAAGCCCATCTTTGCCAGCTTTTCACAGCACACCGCCACGTTATTGGAGGAGTTGTTGGTGAAAAAGCGGAAATCCCGCCCGGTGTCCCACAGCTTTTCGATGAAGGACGGGGCGCCGTCTATGATGCGGTTGCCCAAATAGAAGGTGCCGTCCATATCGATGATAAAATATTTGGTTTTATTAAAAACCGAAGATGTCTTCATAACTAAAGGCCCTTGTGGTTTCTTCTTCGTCCACCTGGTTGTTGGTTTCTTCAATGAGCTTGACCTTCACATCAAAGGTCGAGGTGGCGTAGCGGCCGCCCTGCACCTGAATGCGGAACAGGGAAAGCGTGAGAGTGTCGCCGACCTTGGCGTTGGCAATGGTTTCCAGCAGCACGTCTGCCTTATCCATCTTTTTGCCGTTGACGGCGGTGATCATATCGCCCACCTGCGCGTCGGTGTTGGCCAGGTCGCTGCCGCTTTCGATTTTGGCAATGACCAGCGAACCGCTGGGCAGGCCCTTCATCTGAACGGCAATGGCGTAAACGCTGCTGATGCCGGAGGAATCGTTGGGCACGTAGCTGATGCCGAGCCTGGGTCTGCCGGGCACGTAGCCGTATTGCACGACCTTGTTGATCACATCCTGCGCCTGCGTGATCGGCACGGCGAAGGAGATGCCCTCAAATTCAGTGGCGGCGATTTTGGAGGAATTGATGCCGATGACCTGACCGTATTCGTTCACCAGCGGGCCGCCGGAGTTGCCGGGGCTGATGGCGGCGTTGTGCTGGATGCAGATCATATCATAGCCGATGCTGCTCGTGATCGAGCGGCCGATGGCGGAAATGATGCCGTCGGTAAAAGAGCCGAAGAACTCGCTGCCGCCGGGGTTGCCGATGGCGTAGATCGGGTCGCCGACCGCCAGCGCGTCGGAATCGCCGAATTCGGCG
>CADBPL010000174.1 GCA_902796535.1 Oscillospiraceae bacterium | reverse complement strand
CGCAGAAACCTCTACCGCTATTCCGAAGACGTTACGATGGACAGCCAGGGCCGCATCACCATCAGCCCGCAAATGTGCGCCTATGCCGGGCTGAACGACGAAGCAATGATCATCGGTAACATGAAGCGCCTTGAAATATGGGATCCGGCCACCTTTGAACGCATCGAGCAGGAGAGTCTGAACGGGGCGGCGGTCGGAACGCCGAAGCTGAACTTTTAAACGATGGAGAACGGTATGACGGCGTTCAACCATGTGCCCGTTTTGTTCCACGAAACGATCGACGCGCTGAACATCAACCCGGACGGCGTTACGGTGGATTGCACGGCGGGCGGCGGCGGCCACAGCGCCGCGGTGCTGGAACGCCTTTCTGAAAAGGGCAGGCTCATTTGCTTTGACCGCGACCCGGATGCGATCGCTGTTTTGCAGGCTCGCTTCGGCGCGGACAAGCGTGTCACGGTCGTGCACGAAAACTACGGCAGCATCGCCGCTGTTTTGTCTTCGCTGGCTATTCCGGCGGTCGATTCGATCCTGGCGGATCTCGGCGTCAGCTCCTATCAGCTGGACGAAGCCTCACGCGGCTTTTCCTTTCATCAGGATGCGCCGCTGGATATGCGCATGAGCAAAACCGGCGTCAGCGCCGCCGAACTGGTGAACACGCTGCCGGAAGACGCATTAAGAAAGATCCTCTATGAATACGGCGAAGAAAAATTCGCCCCGCGCATCGCGGCTGCGATCGTCAGGGAGCGGCAAAACGCCCCCATTCTGACCACCCTGCAGCTTGCCGAACTCGTCAGCGCCGCTTACCCGGCCGCTGCCAGACGGGGCGGGCATCCCGCGCGCAAAACCTTTCAGGCCCTTCGCATCGAAGTCAACGGAGAACTCGCCGAACTTCCCACGGCGATTCGATATATGTTCCATTCGCTGAAACCGGGTGGCAGGCTTGCAATCATCAGTTTCCATTCGCTTGAAGACAGGATCGTGAAAAACACGTTCGCTTCTTTTACGGTTGGTTGCACCTGCCCCCCAGATTTCCCCGTCTGTGTCTGCGGCAAAAAGCCGCAGGGAAGGCTTTGTTTCAAGCCCAAAACAGCAGGGGAGCAGGAGCTGGCCGAAAACCAGCGCAGCCGCAGCGCCAAGCTGCGCGCCATTGAAAAAATCAAGTATTGATCGGGGTGATTACCATGGCTTCTTATCAGAACAGCACCGCCTATAACCTGAGTATGTTTGAACCGGCTCGAAAAAGAAAACCTGCTTCCACACAGGGCCCGAGGCTGGTCAAACCGGGTCAGGCCGCGCGCAGAACGCAGGCAAAGCTTGCCGCTGAGCGCAGAGCTTCCATGCTCAAGGTGGTCGAATTTGCGGTCGTGGCCATTCTGTGCGTCGCTCTGATCGCGCCGAACATCTTCAGCCGCATCAAGGTCAACGAGCTGAACAGCAAAATCGTCGAAATGACAATGGAGCTCAACGAGGTGAAGAGCGAAAACACCAGGCTCGACATGGAGCTCAAGTCGAAGATTTCGTTGGAGAACGTGCAGAATTATGCGGAAAACGTGCTCGGCATGGTCAAAAGAGACCGCTATCAGGTACACTATTTTAACATTGAAAACAGCAATGAGATTATTAACGCGCAGTAATCATATCTGTCTGAGCGGTTCAATAGAATAATGTCAGAGAACTGCGAACGGGGCAGAATCTGTTTCGCAGGAACGGAAGTCGGCCTTTTTGCCGAACTTCCGTTGTTTTGTCTATTCCGTAACCGCTTCGCACTGTCAAAGGAGGGCTATCGGTGGCGCTGAAACCGTCAAAAATGATGTATAAAAGGGCCTTGGGCGTTCTTTCCGTTCTGATTATTCTCGGCTTCGGAACGGGGATGGTGCGCCTTGCCAAGCTGCAGCTCGTCGATGGCGAAATGTACCGCGCCAAGGCGGAATCTCAGCAGCTGGGCGACAGCAGCATTCAGGCGCTGCGCGGCACGATTTACGACCGCAATATGCGGCCTTTGGCGCAGAGTGCGACGGCATGGAAGGTGTTTATTGACCCGTCCAACATCAAAAACGAAAAGATCTCCAAGCTCTCCGGCGAAGAAGCGGACGCCGCGCTGCAAACGCGCCGCGAGCTTGTGGCGGACGGGTTGTCCAAACGCCTGAACGTCGACAAGGAGGAGATTTTGAAAAAGGCCGCCAAGAGCGAAAGCGGCTATCAGAAAATCAAAAGCGAAGTGACGCTGGAGGAAAAACAGCAGGTCAGCGCGTTTGTTGCCGAAAACAAGCTCTACGACTGCATCGGCATCGAGCCGGATACCAAGCGTTATTACCCCTTCAAATCGCTTGCCTCCACCATCATCGGCTTCACCGGCACGGATGACGCGGGCGTGGAGGGGCTGGAGCACGAGTATGACAGCGACCTGATGGGCATTCCGGGCCGCGTCATTTCCGCCAAAAACGGCGCGATGGGCAGCATGCCGATCGAATACACCGCCTCTTATGAGGCAAAGCAGGGGAGCAGCCTTGTGCTGACCATCGACGAAGCTATCCAGAGTATGCTCGAAAGGGAACTGTCCAAGGTGTATACCAGCAGTCAGGCCTATGCAGCTTACGGTTTGGTCATGGATGTGAAAACCGGCGCGATTCTTGCCATGTCCAATCAGCCCGACTATGACCTGAATGACCCGTATACGATTTTAGATGAGGACGTTTTGAAAAAGATCGACGAGATCACCGATCCCGCCGAAAAGAATCAGGCGGTCAGCAACGCCCGTCAGGCTCAGTGGCGCAACCGCACCATCAGCGACACGTATGAGCCCGGCTCGGTTTTCAAGGTCATCACGCTGGCCGCCGCGCTGGAAGAGGGAACGGTCAATGAAAAAACGACCTACACCTGCGGCGGCGGAATCCAGGTTGCCGACAACTACATCCGCTGCCACAACCACCGCGGGCACGGCACGCAGACGCTCCAGAAGGGCCTGATGAATTCCTGCAACCCGTTCTTTATCACCATCGGCCAGCGACTCGGCAGCGAAAAGTTTTTCCGTTATTTTGAGTCCTTTGGCTTCACGGAGCCGACAGGCATCGACCTGTCGGGTGAAGCGGTGCCGCGCGCGGGCGCGACCTACCACAGCCGTGAAAACTTAGGTATTTCACAGCTTTCGAGCTGTTCGTTCGGTCAGACCTTCCAGGTCAGCCCGATCCAGATGATCACCGCCATTGCGGCCATCGCCAACGGCGGCAAGCTCATGCGCCCCTATGTTGTGGCCAAAAAGCTCGACAGTGAAGGCAACGTGATCGACGAGACCCAGCCTCTGGTCAGGCGTCAGGTCGTTTCCGAAAAAACCGCGCGTCAGGTGCTTGATATGATGGAGGCCGTCGTCAGCGACGGTACCGGCCGCAACGCCAACGTGGCGGGTTATCATGTTGCCGGCAAAACCGGTACCTCGCAGAAGATCGGCGCGGGCAACGGCAAGTATATCGCATCGTTTGCCTGCGTTGCGCCGGGTGACGATCCGCAGATCGCCATTCTGATCGCGGTCGACGAGCCGGTCGGCCAGATCAACGGCGGTCAGCTTGCCGCGCCGGTCGCGGCAGCGCTCGTGGAAGGCATTATGAATTACATGAGCATTGAGCCGGAATACTCCGATAAAGAAAATAAAATGGTTGAGGTTTCCACGCCCTCCCTGATCAGCAAAACCGTCAGCGAGGCCAGAGAAGCCGCGAAGCAGAAGGAATTCTCCGTCAGGGTCATCGGCACGGGCGACCGCGTGGTCAAGCAGGTGCCGGCCTACGGTCAGGTGATGCCGAGCAAGGGCGTGATCATCCTTTACACAGACGACCGCGCGGAGGAGACGGTTGAAGTGCCGGATCTGACCGGTATGCGCCTGAGCGTCGCGCAGAAAACGGCGAACAGCTACGGGTTGAACCTGAAAATAGCGGGCAATGCTTTTACGGGGTCCGATATTCTGTCATACAATCAGGATATTGCCAAGGAGTCGGTTGTGAAATACGGCACCGTGATCACTGTGTCGTTCAAATCGTTCTCAGGTGTGTCCGACTCCATTTACGGATGATCAGAGGGGTAACAGAATGAAAATCACTGAATTGCTTTTATCCGCAGGCTTTTCGGCGGACGGAGCCGCCGAGGCGGAAGTGAGCCTGATCACGGACGATTCCAGAAAAGTGCAGCCGGGCAGCGTTTTTGTCTGCATTGCCGGCGCGCATTTTGACGGTCATTCCGCCGCGCGGCAGGCGCAGGAGGACGGCGCCGTGCTGATCGTGTGCGAGCATGACGTCGGCTGTCACAGCCAGCTGATCGTACCTAACACAAGAGCTGCGCTGTCGCTGCTGTGCGCCGCGTTTTTCGGCAATCCGGCGCGGCAGCTGAGCCTGATCGGCGTGACGGGAACGAACGGCAAAACGACGAGCTGCTTTTTGCTCAAGGATATCCTCGAACAGGCCGGGCACAAAACCGGCCTGATCGGCACGGTCAGGAATATGGTTGGCAGCGTGGAATACCCGGCCAACCTCACCACGCCCGATCCGTTTGAATTGCAGCGGCTGTTTGCCGAAATGGTTCAGGCGGGCTGCGAATACTGCGTGATGGAGGTCTCGTCGCAGGCTCTGGCGCAGGAACGGGTCTACGGGCTGCATTTCACTATCGCCGTTTTCACGAACCTGACGCAGGATCATCTGGATTATCACGGTAGCTTTGAAAACTATATTGCCGCCAAGCATAAGCTGTTTACCATGTGCGATACCGCCGTTGTCAATGCGGACGATGCGGCGCATACCGCCATGGTTGAGGGAACCGACTGCAGAGTCGTGACCTTTTCCGCTTTAAACGATTATGCGGATTATTCCGCCAAAAACATCACGTATAAGGCCGACGGCGTGGATTACTTTTTGGTCGGCATCGGCCAGATCGAGCGCATCCGCCTGCAGATCCCGGGCGGCTTTACGGTCTATAATTCCATGGGCGCGGCCATTTGCGCCGTCCTGCTCGGCGTACCGCTCAAGCAGGTGGCCGAGGCGCTGGGCGAGGCTCATGGCGTGCCGGGGCGCATTGAGGTGGTTCCCACCCAAACCGATTACACCGTGATCATCGATTATGCCCATTCCCCGGACGGGCTGGAAAACATTCTGGCGGCGCTGCGCAAAATCGCCCGGGCGCGCGTGATCACCGTGTTCGGCTGCGGCGGCGACCGTGATCGCACAAAACGCCCGAAGATGGGCAAAATCGCGTCGGATCTGTCTGACTTTGTCATCATCACGTCCGATAATCCCCGCACGGAAGATCCGGATGCGATCGTGCGCGAAGTGGCGGCCGGCACGGCCAACGCCAAGATCCCGGTTGTGAAGATCACCGACCGCACGGCAGCCATTGAATTCGCCCTGAACGAGGCCGAAAAGGACGATATTGTTCTGCTCGCCGGAAAAGGGCACGAAACGTATCAGATCCTGAACACGGGCAAGATCCATTATGACGAGCGGGAGATCGTTCGGAACCTGCTCAACAAATAAAAAACAGCACCGCCGAAACAGGCGGTATGAAGGAACAAGCGAAAGGTCGTGGATAACATGAACACATATGCGGCGTTGATCCTTGCGGCGGTCATTGCCTTCGGCGTGACGGCTCTGCTCGGGTTCGTTCTGATCCCGTGGCTGCACAAGCTCAAATTCGGTCAGACGATCCTCGATATCGGGCCGAGCTGGCACAAGAAAAAGCAGGGCACGCCCACCATGGGCGGCATCATGTTCATCATCGGGCTGATCGCGGCGCTGGCCGTTGTGTTCCTTGTGGATAAGTTCAGGGGCGGCGACCTCATCGGCAGCGGCAGCGCGGTGCCGGCGCAGCAATATACCAAAATCTTTGCCGGTCTGATCATGGCGCTTTCACTCGGGCTGGTCGGGTTTGCGGATGATTACATCAAAGTGGTGAAAAAGCGCAACCTCGGCCTGACCATTGTGCAGAAAACGGTCGTTCAGATGCTGATCATTTTTGCCTATCTGTTCAGCCTGCGCCTGTCCGGCAACGGCTGGATGTTTATTCCGTTTTACGGTGTGACGGGCGATCTGGGTATATTCTTCTTCCTTTTGGGCATTTGTATCATTTACGGCACCACCAACGCCGTCAACTTCACCGACGGTATCGACGGGCTTTGCGCTTCCGTCACGCTCACCAGCGCCGTGTCGTTTCTGGTGATCGCGTTCATGCGCAGCAACATGGGTGCGGGCGTGGTCAGCGCGGGTCTTGTCGGCGCGTGCGCCGGGTTCATCGTGTGGAACTGGAACCCCGCCAAGGTGTTTATGGGCGATACCGGCTCCATGTTCCTGGGCGGGCTGGTTGTGGCGCTGGCCTATGCGCTGGATTGTCCGCTTATTCTTCTGCCTGTCGGCATCATTTACTTTATTGAAGGCCTCTCCGACGTGATCCAGATCGGTTATTTCAAAGCCACGCACGGCAAGCGCATTTTTAAAATGGCGCCGATCCATCACCATTTTGAAATGAGCGGCTGGAAAGAGAAGAAGATCGTGGTCGTTTTTTCGCTGGTCAACATCATCGGCGGCGCCGTCGGCGCGCTGCTGGTTTGGTTCGGCCGCGCACAGTAATTTGAATTTTGCTATCATTTGATGATTCGGGAGGGATCGGCATGGTCAAGCAGTTTACGCCAAAGCGTCAGCCGCTGCAGCTTTTTAAATGGGCGAAAGGGAACATGGATGTGACTTTTCTGCTCATTGTTCTCGCGTTGCTCACCGTCGGGCTGATCATGCTGTTTTCGGCCGGTTACTCCTATGCCTATTATAAATACCATGACAGCACGCACTTCATCGCCCGTCAGCTCCTGTATGCCGTGCTCGGCGTTGCGGCGATGCTGTTCATTTCCAAAATCGACTTCAACTGCTTCCGCTCCTGGGCCTTGCTCGGCTTTGCCGGTTCGCTGGCGCTGCTGCTGCTGGTGCTGGTGCTGCCGGAATACAAGCCCGGCTTCAAGCGCTGGATCGATCTGGGCCCCATCACATTCCAGCCCTCGGAGATTGCGAAGATCGGCATTGTTTTGTTTTATGCGTGGGCTTGTGAAAAATGGCACAAGCGCCTCAAGTATGACTTTAAAATGCAGCTGGGCTTTGTTGCCATTGCCGGTTTGTTCTCTTTGCTGGTTTATGCGGAAAATCACCTTTCCGGCGCGGTGCTGATGGCGCTGCTTTCCGTGATCATGCTGTTCATCGGCGGGCTCAACCGCGGCTGGTTCATTGTGCTGGGCATTCTGGCCGCTGCGGCCATCGTGCTGCTCTGGGCAAAGCCCGATCTGCTCAAATCCTACATGGGTGAACGCATCACGGCGTGGCTGGATAAGGATTATGATCCGACCGGCGCGCGCTGGCAGACCAACCAGTCGCTCAACGCCATCGGCTCGGGCGGCCTGCTCGGTCAGGGGCTGGGCGAATCCAAGCAAAAGCACATGTACGTTTCCGAACCGCAAAACGACTTCATCTTTGCCATTGTCTGCGAAGAGCTCGGCTTTGTCGGCGCGTCGCTCATTCTGATGCTGTTTGCGCTTCTGGTCTGGCGCGGTTTTGTTATTGCCTTGAAAAGCCGCAGCCGGTTCGGCGCGGCGGTCGCCATGGGCATTGCGTTTCAGGTCGGTCTGCAGACCGTGCTGAACATCTTTGTGGTGACCGATACCATGCCGAACACAGGCATCAGCCTGCCGTTTTTCAGCTACGGCGGCACGTCGCTGATGATGCTGCTGGCGGAAATGGGCATGGTGCTGTCGGTATCCCGTCATTCGGACGTGGCAAAAAAATAAACGCAGCACCGCATCATCAAGGGTGCGCGCTGCCGAAAGCTTCGGAGGAAATCGATGCTCAACGGTAAAAAAATCATTTTTGCGGCCGGCGGAACCGGCGGCCACATCAACCCCGCGCTTGCCGTGGCGGGGGAAGTCAGACGGCAGTACCCCGATTGTCAGATCCTGTTCATCGGTACGCCGGACCGAATGGAAGCCACGCTCGTTCCGGCGGCAGGCTACGATTTTGCCACCATTCAAATCAGCGGTTTCGACCGCACCCTGAACCTGAACGGCTTGAAGCGTAACGTCAAAACGGTGAGTCAGCTGCTCACCTCGGCGCTGAACGCCCGCAAGATCATCAAGCAATTTGCGCCCGATGCGGTCATCGGCTTTGGCGGCTACGTCAGCGGCCCGGTCGTGCGCGAGGCGGCAAAGCTCGGCATTCCGACCGCGCTGCACGAACAAAACGCCTTCCCCGGCGTGACTAACAAGGCGCTGGCCAAAATGGTCGACGTCGTCATGCTCACGGCACAGCAGGCGGCGGAGCATATGCAGCCCAAAAACCCGCCCATCGTGACGGGGCTTCCCATTCGCAATGAGCTTCTGACGGCCGACCGTGATGTTTGCCGCGCCGAACTGGGGCTGGGCGACGAACCGATGATCCTTTCCATGGGCGGCAGCCTCGGCGCGAAGGCGATCAATGAGGCCATGCTTGAGGTCATTGCCAACCGCTGGCAGAAAAAGGACTGTGTGTTTATGCACGCCACCGGAAAAGGCTACCCGGATTTTTCCGACCGGCTCGCCGAAAAGGGCGTTGACGTCAACGACCGTCACGTCATCATCCGGGAATATATCGACGATATGGAGCGCTGTCTGCCCGCGGCCGATCTGGTGATCTGCCGTGCCGGCGCAAGCTCGCTGAGTGAGTTCCAGGCGCTGGGGAAGCCGTCGATCCTGATTCCTTACCCCTTTGCCGCCGAGGATCATCAGTACCATAACGCCAAGGCTTTGGCGGATAACGGCGCGGCGATCCTGATCCGTGAAGACGATCTGTCGCCGGCTGCCTTGATGCAGCATCTGGATACCCTGCTGGCCAGCCCCGGCAAGCTGCAAAAAATGGGGCGGAACGCCGCCCGCATGGCGGTGACCGACGCGCCCAGACGCATTGTCGAGGCGCTGGACAATATTGCGAAGTAACCCGTTTCCCTTTCCCTGAATAGAATAGTTTAGTCAACAGGGGAAAGGGT
Source organism: Oscillospiraceae bacterium (assembly GCA_902796535.1). GTDB lineage: Bacteria > Bacillota > Clostridia > Oscillospirales > Acutalibacteraceae > UBA8612. The sequence goes on along the minus strand of CADBPL010000174.1, from coordinate 2,864 downwards.
GGAAGATATGGGAGGCTTTACGGTTGAGGGCGGTCATCGGTTGGAGGGCTGCTTGACGGTGCAGGGTTCCAAAAACGGCGCGCTGCCGCTGCTGGCGGCGAGCGTGCTGGTCAGCGGAACGACCTGCCTGAGGAATTGCCCTGATCTGACGGATACGCGCTATGCGCTGCTGATCCTGAACGGCTTCGGCTGTAAAACGTCGTTTCACAACAACACTGCGGTCATTGATTCGACCGCGGCCGACCGCTTTTGCATCGCCGATGAAACCATGCGCGAAATGCGCTCCTCCATCGTCTTTTTGGGCGCGTTGCTGGGTCGCTTTGGCCGGGCGGAGGTGTCTGCACCGGGTGGATGCGAGATCGGGTTACGACCGATCGACCTGCATATCGAGTCGCTCCGGGCGCTGGGCTGTGTGATCGAGGAGGACGGCTCCCGTCTGCGCTGTTCCTGCCCGAACGGGCTGCGGGGCGCCACCGTTGCGCTCTCGTTTCCAAGCGTCGGCGCAACCGAAAACCTCCTGCTGGCCGCGTCTGTTGCCAAGGGCAGGACCCGCATCATCAATGCGGCCAGAGAACCGGAGATCGTGGAACTGGCCGGCTTTCTCAATCGCTGCGGCGCAAGAATCAGCGGCGCGGGCGAGGGAATTCTTGAAATTGAAGGCGTCGCCTCGCTCACCGGGTGCGAAGCAGCCGTTTCGGGCGACCGCATCGCGGCGGTGACCTATATGACCTGTTGTGCGGTCACAGGCGGTCGTTTAACGGTACGGGGCGTGGATTATAACAGTCTGATGCCGTTGGTTGCTCCGTTTGAAAAGGCGGGGTGCCGATTGGAGCACGAGCGGGGCGAGATCCGCTTTTTTGCTCCGCAACGGCTCAAGGGCTTCGGCATGGTGCGCACCATGCCTTACCCGGGGTTCCCGACCGATTCGCAGGCCGCCTTTGCGGCGATGCTCTGCGCTTCGGACGGTACGAGTATGATTGTCGAAAACATTTTTGAAAGCAGGTTCAAATACATTGCGCAACTCAACAAGATGGGCGCGGATATTCGGGTGGAAGGGCGCATTGCCGTGATCCAGGGTGTGGAACGGCTGCACGGCGCCGCCGTTGAGTCGCCCGATCTGCGCGGCGGCAGCGCCCTGGTGACGGCGGCGCTGGGCGCGCAGGGCGTCAGCCGTGTGACGGGCGTGCAGTATATTGACCGCGGTTATGAGAATTTTGAAGGCGTGTTATCCTCATTGGGCGCCGTGATCGAGCGAAAATAAGGAAGGAGCGCAAAGAACGGCTTTGCGCGTGGGAGCAAGGGCATGACCGACAATGAAAGCAAATTCAATTTAGGCGAAAACAGCGACGGCTACACCCGCAGTGTGCCTCAGGAAAAACCGGATTATTCCTACGACACGTTTACCCAAAGAACCGGGCGCCCGAAGCAGCAGGGGAACGCGCCGCGCAGCGGGTCGGCTCCAAAGCGCCCGCCGCAAAAGGGAGAGCCGAAGAAAGGGCAGCAGCAACAGCAGCAGCGCAAGCGCATGGTTTCGCCGCTGCCGCAGGCGCCGTCCGTGCGGCAAAAGACGCTGAATCAGCGTTACACCCCACAGCAGACGCAGCGCAAACGGCGGCCTGCCGTTCAACCGCAGCCGCAGCCGTCCGGCGCGACAAAGAGCGAGATGAACCGCACGCACAGCCGCAAACGCCGTCAACAGACGAAGGTCAAGCGGTGGATCAGTTATGTGTTCATTGCGCTGGCCGTGATCTTTGTGCTCATCGCACTGAGTCTGACTGTTTTGTTCCCCATCAATGAAATCGCCGTGGTCGGCTCAGGCCATTATCCCAACGATCAGATCATTGCCGCTTCCGGAATCAAAATGGGCGAGAATGTGATCCGCTGCAAGGTGGATAAGGTCAGTGAGCGGCTGGCCAAATCGCTGCCTTACGTGGATTACGCCGAGGTGAAGCGTTCCATCTCCGGCAAGGTCGTCATCACCGTAACGGAAACAACCGGCAAATTCGCCATTCTCCATGGGGAGCAGTGCGTGATCCTCGACGAGACCGGCAAGGTGCTGGAAATCGTTTCGGGCGAAAAGGCTGCGTACTATGCCGTGGTGCTCAAAGCCACGATCAGCGACCCCACTCCGGGCACGACGGCCGTTCTCGGCGGGCCGGTTTCACTGGAAAAGCTGCTCTCGCTCGGTGACAGCCTGTCTGCCGCCGCGATCAACAAAGTGACACTGATCGATATGACGGATATGAGCAATGTGGTCGTGACCTATGACGGACGGCTGAAGCTGCAGCTCGGCACGCTCAGCGGGCTGGAACGCAAGCTGGCATTGGCGCAACGGGTGATCGCCCGCGAGAATGAGCTGAACCCGACGCAGTACGGCACCATCAACCTGACCGTGGAAGGCAAGGCCTACTTCAGCGAGACCAAGCCCGAAAAAAAGGATGCCGCGGCGCAGCCCGGCGACGAAAACCTTGTTGGATAAACAAGCTTGCCCAGGAGCATATTGGTTGCCCGGTGCGGGAACGAATATGCTCTTTTTTCACGGTTGAAGCGGGGCAGGGATGAAGAAAGAAGGAGTGATCAGATTGTTTTCAGCAAATGCCATTTTTGAACAGGCGTCAAGCCGCACCCTGATTTGCGCCCACCGCGGGGTGAGCGGCGGCAACATTCCCTGCAACACCACGGCGGCGTTCGCCGGGGCGCTGGCGCAGGGAGCGGACATGGTCGAACTGGACGTTTCCAAAAGCCTGGACGGTGAATTCTTCGTGTTCCATCCGGGCATGGAGCACGCGCACCTGAACACCGATAAAAGCATTGCGAAAATGAACGCCGCAGACGTTAAGCAGCTGCGCTTTGTGAATCAGGAT
>CADBPL010000173.1 GCA_902796535.1 Oscillospiraceae bacterium | reverse complement strand
GACTCTTTGCAGATGATCGGCCCGATGCCGTCGCCGCCGCAAATACCGATGATGATGGTGTCCAGCGCCTTGTAATCGACGAAATCGCCGACTGCTTTGATGCGTTCGTTGCGTTCGAGCTGCTCGCGCAGGAGCTGTTCGTATTTCGCGCTTGCCGCTTTGATTTGTTCTTCAAACATGAGTAATCAGCCCTTTCCGTTTTCTCTGGTATAGTTCAGCAGACCGCCGGCGAGGATCATATCGCGCTGACGCGCTGAAAGATCGTAGGTGAGTTCGTAGCTTTCGTTTTTGGTTTTGTTGACCATTTCAACGGGTTTGCCGCCCGCGATGGCCGTGCGCACGTTCGGCAGCTCCAGTTCGTCATAGACGTCGATTTTGTCATAATCGGCTTCGTTGACAAAGTTGAAGGGGATGATGCCGGCGTTGACGAGATTCGCCGCGTGGATGCGGGCGAACGATTTGGTCACCACAGCCTTGATGCCGAGGTAAAGCGGCACCAGCGCCGCGTGTTCGCGCGAGGAGCCCTGCCCGTAGTTTGCGCCGCCGATGATGATGCCGCCGCCTTCGCGCTTGCAGTTTTCGGCAAAGTTCTCATCACACTGCTTAAAGCAGAAGTTCGACAGGAACGGAATGTTGGAGCGGTAGGGGAGGATCTTTGCGCCGGCAGGCATGATGTGGTCGGTCGTGATGTTGTCGCCGACTTTGAGGATTGCTTTTTTGGCAAGGCTTTCGGGCAGCGCCTCGCTGACCGGGAACGGCTTGATATTCGGGCCGTATTTGATTTCTATGCTGTCCGCGTCTTTTTCATCCGCGGGCAGGGCGATCATGTTGTCGTTGATCAAAAACTGCTGCGGCAGTTCGATCTGCGGCGCGTCGCCCAGCGTGCGCGGATCAGTCAGCACGCCCGCAATGGCGCTGGCGGCGGCCACTTCGGGGCTGACCAGATAAATGCCGGCGTCTGCCGTGCCGGAACGGCCTTCAAAGTTGCGGTTGAAGGTGCGCAGGGAAACTCCCTTGCTGTTGGGCGACTGCCCCATGCCGATGCACGGGCCGCAGGCGGATTCGAGGATGCGGGCGCCCGCGCCGATCATGTCGGCCAGCGCGCCGTTGAGCGAAAGCATGTTGAGCACCTGCTTGGAGCCGGGCGCAATGGACAGGCTGACGTCGGGGTGGACGGTTTTGCCCTTGAGGATGGACGCGACCTTGAGCATATCCATGAGGGACGAATTGGTGCAGGAGCCGATGCAGACCTGATCGATCTTCATCCGGCCGATCTCGCGCACGGTTTTGACCTTGTCGGGCATATGGGGCATAGCCGCCATCGGTTCAAGCGCAGACAAATCGATCTCGATGATCTTTTCGTATTCGGCGTCGTCGTCCGCCTTGAGCTCGCACCAGTCTTCGGCGCGGCCCTGCGCGGTGAGGAAGGCGAGCGTGTTTTCATCCGACGGAAACACTGAGGTGGTCGCGCCAAGCTCCGCTCCCATGTTGGTGATGGTCGCGCGCTCCGGCACACTGAGCGTTTTGACGCCCTCGCCGCCGTATTCGATAATGCGGCCTACGCCGCCCTTGACGCTGAGAATGCGCAGCACCTCTAAAATAACGTCCTTTGCGGCGACCCACGGGCTGAGGCGGCCGGTGAGGTTTACTTTGAGCACGTTCGGCATATTGATGTAGTACGTGCCGCCGCCCATGGCCACGGCCACGTCCATGCCGCCCGCGCCCATGGCCAGCATACCGATGCCGCCGCCGGTGGGCGTGTGGCTGTCGGAGCCGATCAGGGTCTTGCCGGGCTTGCCGAAGCGTTCCAGATGAACCTGATGGCAAATGCCGTTGCCGGGGCGGGAATACCGCAGGCCGCGCTTTTTGGCGACGCTTTGGATAAAGCGATGGTCGTCGGCGTTTTCAAACCCGTTTTGCAGGGTGTTGTGATCAATGTAGGCAACGCTCAGCTCGGTTTTGACGCGCGGCACGCCCATGGCTTCAAATTCCAGATAAGCCATGGTTCCGGTCGCGTCCTGCGTCAGCGTCTGGTCGATTCTCAAACCGATCTCGGTGCCGGGCGTCATTTCTCCGCTGACAAGGTGCGAGCGGATCAGTTTTTGTGCAATGTTGTAACCCATTTTTGTTCCTCCCTTGGTGTATACACTTCAATAATAAAACCTGCGCTTCTTTTTGTCAATTAAATGTGTCTTAATTTTTATATTTTTTACCGATTCAGTTGAAGAAAGCGAAAAAAACTGTTATAATGGAGGCTGGTCATATGTCGATCTGGCAAGCGATTCTTCTCGGCGCCGCACAGGGCTTGACGGAGTTTTTGCCGATTTCCAGCAGCGGGCACTTGTCGGTGCTGCAGCACTTTTTTCACGTGCAGGAAAACACGCTGTTGTTTGACGTGGCGCTTCACCTCGGCACGCTTTTTGCCGTTTTGTTTGTCTACCGCAAAACGCTGGCGGAGCTTTTGGGTGAGGCGGTGCAGATTGCGGCGGAGCTGGCCGGGGGTCGCTTCCGTTGGAAGGAAGGAAGCGAAACGCGGCGGCTGCTGGCTTTGCTGGCGCTTGCCTGCGTGCCGATGCTGCTGCTGCTCGCGCCCGTCGGCCACGGCGCCCGGCTGCTCGATTGGGGCGCGGCCGTCGCGCAGGATCGTGATATTCTGCTCGAGGGCTGCTGCTTTGTTTTCACGGCGGTATTGTTGCTGACAGCCGCGCAGCCGAAAGAAAAAGAAAAACCGCTCCGGGCCCGTTCGGCGCTGGCGGTGGGGGCGGCGCAGCTGCTGGCGGCTTTGCTGCCCGGCGTTTCCCGTTCCGGCTCCACCATTTCGGTGGCGCTCCTTTGCGGCGTCAGCCAAAAAAAGGCGGTCGCTTTTTCGTTTTTGCTCGGTATTCCCGCCGTGCTGGCCGCCGGCGCGCTGACGTTTGCCGAATGCGCCGCGCAGGGCGTCGCGGTCGATTGGCCGCCCCTGGTGTGCGGCGGTGCAACGGCGGCGGTGGTGGGGGTTTTCTCCATCCGGCTGATCGAAAAGCTGGTGCAAAAGAACCGTTTCCGCTGTTTTGGCTATTATTGTCTGGCGGCCGGAGCCGCAGTGATCCTTGTATCTTTGTTGGAATGTTATCTTTACAGTTGACAGGAAGGAATGAAAAATGGCAGATCAGAAAAAAACGAACACGAAAAGCACTTCTCAACAAAAAAAGCCGACGAGCGCGCCGCAAAAAAAACCGGCTTCGCAAAGCAGCGCCAAAAAGAAGGCGGCCAGAATTGAACAGGAACGGCTGGCGCAGCAGGCGCAGCGCGAGGCGGCCAAAAGGCAGGTCGTGTCGGTGCTGTTGTTTGCCGCCGCCCTGCTGTTGCTGTGCGTCATCGTCGTGCCCAGCGGCGCGGCGCAGGGGCAGAGCAACCCGTGGCAGTGGATGAAGGACGTCCTGTTCGGCCTGTTCGGCATTTGCTCCATCGTGCTGCCCGTCATGATGTTTTACAGCGCCGTTTCCCTGTCCAAGGATCGTTCGGGCAGCGGAACCGCTCTGCGCCTGACCGGCATCGGGCTGATCGCCGTTTGTCTGTCCTCCCTGATCCATATCGGCGCGAATCAAGTCGACTATCTGCACGATACGCCGATGCGCCTTCAGATCATCGACGCGTGGCGAAACGGCCTGTCCGTATCGAACGGGGGCTTGTTCGGTTCTGCGCTCGGCGGGTTCCTCGCTAAAATGTTCGGCCGGGCGGGCGGCATGATCACGCTGCTGATTTTGCTCTTTGCCGTGCTGATGCTTTCGACCGGCACGACGCTGCCGCAGCTGTTTGCGCTGGTGCGCAGACCGTTCAGCCGCGCGGCCGATTACACGCAGCATCAGCTCGAAAAAAAGCAGTATGAGCTTGACGAGGATGACGAGGATTACGAGCCTCGCGCGAAGCAGCCGCCGCGTAAAAAGAAAAAACCGGCGGCGCAGTTTGTGGATTTCTTCTCAGAAGAGGAAGAGGAGTTTGTGCCGCCCGAACCGCAAAAGACCAATCGCAGGAATCCGGGCTATAAGCGGCCCGACAGCAAAGCTGTGTTCAAAAAGAAGCTCAGCAACAATTATTTCAGCGATGATTTTGATCCGTCGTTCGGTCAGGCGGACGCCGCTTTTGAATCGACGGAGGACGACGATACCCCCGATGTGCCCAGCTTTCTGCCGATGCCGGGCTATTCCGGCGCCGACGAACCCCCGGCTGCTGAACCGGAGCAGGAGAACGAGCCATACGAAGCTGACGCAAGCCAGACGGCCGCGCAGCAGGTCACGTCCGATGAGGTCGTTGATCTGATCGAAAAGGCCGCGCAGACCAAAACCGAGGATCTGCCGGTGCAGGAAACGCTGGATGAAGCGGACGAACCGAAAAAGCAATACGTTCTGCCGGGCGTGAACTGTCTGGTTGAGGGCGTCAGCGGCGGCGACGCCGACGTGAAAGAAGAATTGACGGCCAACGCCGCCAAGCTGGTGGAAACGCTGCGCAATTTCAACATCGAAACTAAAATCGTCGATATTGCGCGCGGCCCGTCGGTCACCCGTTATGAGATCCAGCCCGCTCCGGGCATCAAAATCAGCCGCATCGCCGGGTTGGCGGACGATATTGCCATGAATCTGGCGGCCTCCGGCGTGCGCATCGAAGCGCCCATTCCGAACAAGGCGGCGGTCGGCATCGAGATCCCGAACAAAACCCGCACGACCGTTACCCTGCGGCAGATCATCGATTCGCCGCAGTTCCGCTCCGCCAAGAGCAAGCTCAACGTGGCGCTTGGCATGGATATTTCCGGCAATGTCACCTGCACCGATCTGGCTAAAATGCCGCATTTGCTCATTGCCGGTACGACCGGCTCCGGCAAATCGGTGTGCCTGAATTCCATGATCATCAGCATCCTTTTCAATTCCACGCCGGATGAAGTGAAGATGATCATGATCGACCCCAAGCAGGTCGAATTCACCGTCTACAACGGCATTCCTCACCTGATGGTGCCCGTCGTGGCCGATCCGCGCAAGGCGGCCGGCGCGCTGGCGTGGGCGGTTTCCGAAATGCTCAAGCGCTATAAGATGTTTTCCGAAAAAGGCGTGCGCGACATTAAGGGCTACAACAAGCTCGCGGAGCATGACCCCGAGATGACGCCGATGTATCAGATCTGCATTTTCATCGACGAATTGTCCGACCTGATGATGGTGGCCGCCAATGAGGTGGAGGATTCCATCTGCCGTCTGGCGCAGATGGCGCGTGCCGCCGGGATGCATCTGGTCATTGCCACGCAGCGTCCGTCGGTCGACGTGATCACCGGCATTATCAAAGCGAATATCCCCAGCCGCATCGCCCTGTATGTTTCCTCTCAGGTCGATTCCCGCACCATTCTGGATGCGGCGGGCGCGGACAAGCTGCTGGGCAACGGCGATATGCTGTTCAATCCGGTCGGCGTGTCCAAGCCGATCCGGCTGCAGGGCTGCTACGTGTCCGACGAAGAGGTCGAAAACGTGGTGAACTTTATCAAAACGCAGGAGGAGAACGAGTATGACAGCGAGGTTATGGAAGAAATCGAGCGTCAGGCGGTTCTTGAAAAAAAGAAAGGGAATGCGTTACCTGATGCCGACAGCCGCCCTGACAGCGGTGCTGATAAAGAGACTATGGACGCGATTGCTGTTGTCGTCGATAACCAGTCAGCTTCAACAACCCTCCTTCAGCGGAAGCTTAAAATTGGATATGCTAAAGCCGCGAGAATTATGGATGAGCTTGAAGAAAAAGGGGTGATCGGCCCGTTTGAAGGCAGCAAGCCCCGCAAGGTGCTGATGACCAAGCAGCAGTTCAACGAAATGCGTGCGCTCAATGACGACACGGCGGCGATCAATTCGCTGGCGAATGCGAATGAGGAGTAAGAGCAATGCCGTTTTTTCCGATGAACGAAAAGGAAGTGAAGCAGCGCGGCTGGGATGAGGTCGATTTTGTCTACGTGTGCGGCGACGCTTATGTGGATCACCCGAGCTTCGGCGCGGCGATCATCTGCCGCGTGCTCGAAAGCAGGGGGTACCGGGTGGCGTTTTTGGCGCAGCCCGATTGGAAAACAAACGACGATTTTTTGCGCTTCGGCCGCCCGCGGCTCGGCTTTTTCGTCAGCTCCGGCAACATTGATTCCATGGTGGCGCATTACACCGCCGCCAAAAAACGCCGCAGAGAAGACCTGTATTCGCCCGGCGGCGTCATGGGTAAGCGCCCTGACCGCGCGGTGATCGTTTACTGCAACAAAATCCGTGAGCTTTACGGCAGCGTGCCGATCATCATCGGCGGGTTGGAAGCGTCGCTGCGGCGCTTTGCGCACTATGATTACTGGGATGACGCCGTGCGCCGTTCCATTTTGTTCGATTCGCAGGCCGACCTCATCTCTTACGGCATGGGCGAAAAACAGACGGCGATCATTGCCGACCGGCTGAATAACGGTGAGGATATCGCAAGCCTGCGCGACATTCCCGGCACCTGCTACGCAGTGGACGTGCGGGAAACGCCGTTGAAGGGCGCGGAATGTCCCTCGTTTGAAAACGTGGTCAACAGCAAACGCGAATACGCCGTGTCCTGCCGCATTCAGATGGATGAGCAGGACCCTGTCCGCGGCAGGCTCGTCAAGCAGCGCCACGGCAATAAAATGCTGGTGCAGAATCCGCCCATGCCGCCGCTGACGACAGAGGAGCTCGACGAGGTCTATGCGCTGCCGTTCATGCGCGCCGTTCATCCGAGCTATGAGGTGCTCGGCGGCGTGCCGGCCATTCAGGAGGTGGAGTTTTCCATCACCCACAACCGCGGCTGCTTCGGCGCGTGCAATTTCTGTTCCCTTGCGTTCCATCAGGGGCGTTACGTGACCACGCGCAGCAAGGAATCGGTGATAAAAGAGGCCGAGCTGCTCACCACGCTGCCCGGCTTTAAGGGTTATATTCACGACGTTGGCGGCCCGACGGCGAACTTTCGCCGCCCTGCCTGCGATAAACAGATCGAAGCGGGCCTGTGCAAGGGCAAAAAGTGCCTTGCGCCCAGGCCCTGCCCCAATTTAGTGGCGACACACGAGGAATATCTCGACCTGCTGCGCAGCGTGCGGAGCCTTCCGAAGGTGAAAAAGGTGTTCATCCGTTCCGGCATCCGCTTTGATTATCTGCTTGCCGACAAGGATGACGCCTTCTTCCGCGAGCTGGTCGAGCACCACGTCAGCGGTCAGCTCAAGGTCGCGCCCGAACACTGCTCGGCGGCGGTGCTTGACGCCATGGGCAAGCCACACATCGAAACTTATCTGGAATTTGCCCGCCGCTATTTTGCCTACACCAAACAAATTGGCAAGGAACAGTATCTGGTGCCTTATCTCATGTCCTCTCACCCGGGCAGTAAGCTCAAGGACGCTGTGGAGCTGGCGCTGTTTTTAAAAAAGCAAAAGCTGCGCCCCGAGCAGGTGCAGGATTTTTATCCCACGCCCGGCACGGTTTCCACCTGTATGTTCTACACCGGCCTCGACCCGTACACGCTCAAAGAGGTTTACGTGGCGCGGGATGAGCACGACAAGGCGCTGCAGCGCGCGCTGCTGCAATATTTCAACCCCAAAAACCGCAGGCTTGTGGTGGAGGCGCTGCGTAAAGCGGGGCGAACGGATCTGATCGGGAACGGCCCGAACTGCCTGATCAAACCCGATCCTGCCGATCATAAGCCGAATCAACATCATACAAATCAGTATAAGAAGAACAACGATGGACGAAAACAGGCCGGACAAAATCAATACGGAAGAAACACAACCGGAAAAGCTGCAAAAAGGAAGTAAAGCAAACGTGCCGGCCGTTGTGGCGGCCATCGCCCTGCTGTTTGCCGGGCTGATCCTGCTTGGCGGGTCGTGCGGCCTTTTTGATTCGCCTTCCGTCAACACCATGCTTACGGCGCTACGTGAAATCTTCAGCGCAGAGGAATCCGCCGATTTTTCCGTGCATTTTATCGACGTCGGGCAGGGGGACTGCGAACTGATCCTTGACCACGGCAGGGCCATGCTCATTGACGCGGGGGAAGCGGAGGAAGCGCAGACGGTGATTCGTTATCTCAACCGTCAAAGGATCAAAACGATCGACTATGTTGTGGCAACGCATCCGCACAGCGATCATATCGGCGGCTTGTCGAGTGTGATCGAACAGTTTGCCGTCAAAAACGTGATCATGCCGAAGCTCTCCCAGGAGAATACGCCCACGAGCTCCACCTATGAACGCCTGCTCAGGGCGGTGAAGGATTCCGGCGCGAAAGTCATTGCTGCCCGGCCGGGTGCGGAATACCCCCTCGGCAAAGGAAAATTCACGGTTTTGGCGCCGTTGAAGCAGGATGAGGAATTGAATAATATGTCGGTCGTGCTGCGGCTGACCTATCGTCAAAGGCGCTTTTTGTTTACGGGGGACGCAGAGGCGACGGTGGAGGAACAACTGCTGGCGTCTTACGCCGACTTGTCCTGCGACGTGCTCAAGCTCGGGCACCACGGCAGCGCCACCTCCAACACCGAGCCGTTTCTCACGGCGGCTTCACCGCAATACGCCGTGGCCGAGTGCGGCGAGAAGAACAGCTACGGTCACCCGCACCGCGAAATCGTCGTGCTGTGCCGGTCGCTCGGAATCGAGCTGCTGCGCACCGACAAACACGGCAGT
>CADBPL010000172.1 GCA_902796535.1 Oscillospiraceae bacterium | reverse complement strand
TACACCAAGTATTGCCTGCGTTTTTTGTTTCATCTGACGAAAAATCCTCTCGCCAATCTGCACACCCCGATTTAATCAGCGGTTACCAAAGAATTCCATCACGTATTTATTCGCCAGACTCATATGGACCGGGTTCTGGAACCGGTGGTTCGCGCCCTGCACGGGGATGAATTCGATGAGGTTGTTTTCGGCGAACGTCTGCCCTTCGTCAAAGGGAACGATCTCGTCGGCCGTGCCGTGCAGGATCAGGATCGACTCCGCGTAATCGAGATAATCCCGCAGGCGGATGTCGTTGGCCTGGATTTCATCCAAAAACGAACGGGTCACGGTGATCTTGCGGTCAAAGCCGACCAGAATTTCCTTGCCCTTTTGGATGCGGTCGTACTCGTCGCCCTGCATGATGGTGCGGGTCAGCACGTCGAACATATCCACAGCGGGGCAGCGCAGCGCGATCTTTTCAAACGGGTTGCCGTGCTCGGAAATGTATTTGAGCACCAGATACCCGCCGAAGCTCGTGGCGTAGGCAAACAGCCGCCGCGCGCCGAATTTGGTTTTCACCTCGTCGATCACCTGCGTCAGGTAGGCGTCGCAGTCGGTCAGGGTCGGCTTCTTTTTCACGTCGTCACCGTGCGCCGGCCAGTTGAACACAACGACGATCATGTTTTTATGCTTGGACAGCAGTTTTTCGGCAAAGCCGTTTGCCGCGTTGTTGTCCTTATGCCCGGCAAACCCCGTGCCGTAGATCACGGCGCTTTCGGCTGCGGGCTTGTCTTTGTAATAAACCTTGCAGCGGATGTTGCTGCCCTGACGGTTGATTTCAAAATAGCGGTGCATGGTTTTTGTTGCGCGATCCGGAAAGCGGCCCGGCAGGAGGCTGCCGCCCGGTTCGCCCCTTTCTTCAGAATGGAAATTACGTGATTCGGATGGAGCCATACGCGGTCACTTTTTCTTTTTCTGCTTTTTGGCCCGTTCAAGGGCTTTCTTTCTGGCGCGTTCCAGCGCTTTGCGGTCTTTTTCCGCAGCCTTCAGCTTTTCCTGCGTTTCCCTGCATTTTTCCGTCTGCCCGACAAGCTCCGAAACCGTGATGCCGTAGATATCGGAAAGCAGAAGCAGCAAAAAGATATCCGGCGTGCCCTCGCCGCGTTCCCATTTGGAAACGGATTTGTTGGAATAGCCGATGGCTTCCGCCAGCTGAGCCTGCGTCATGCCGTGCAGCTTGCGGTACAGCGCGAGATTTTCCGCGATGATTTCGTTTTTCGGTTTGTCGGCCATGATCGAAAGCTCCTTGTGAATGTTCAGGCAACACCGCACAAATTGCGGCGCACGCCTTGTTTGAATCTTGTTCCGTCAGCCTGCACAGATTCTCCTTGTAAACCGACCGGTTGACGGCGTCAAATCTGTACCATCTGACGAAAAATCTTACAGCACAATCCGCACACCTCAATTGTGCGGTGCTGCCTGCTGATCCTATTCTACTATGCGTAGAGCGGTTTGTCAACCGCGAATCTACGAGAAGTAGACTGCGTTCTACCGATGAGGGGTTGCTTAACGCCCGGCAGCCGACTATACTTCGGTCATATCGGCGCGGCGGAAAGCGTCGGAAAGGGAAGGAGAAAAAGATGTATCAATACGAACTGCACTGCCATACGGGCGGCGTTTCGCTGTGTGCGGCGATCCCGCCGAAGGAGCTGGTGAGAAAATATGAAAAGGCCGGTTACAGCGGGCTTGTTCTGACCGACCATTACAGCCCGATGACCTTTATGTTCCACCACTTTCTGCGGCCGCAAAGAGCCATGGAACACTATCTGAGCTCCTACCGTGAGCTCAGGGAATGGTGCGGCAGCAGCTTTACGGTTTTGCTGGGGCTGGAATTGCGCCGTTACGCCGCCGTGAACGATTACCTCGTTTACGGTGTGGAGGAGGAGTGGCTGCGCCGTCAGCCGAATATGCTGTGCTGGAGCGAAAAAAAGCTGTACACCGAGGCGCACCGGCAGGGATACCTTGTCTTTCAGGCGCATCCCTACCGGCCGCTGATCCACCGCTGCGATCCGCGGTATCTGGACGGGATCGAGGTGTTCAACGGACACACCGACGCCCAGCGCAACCAAAAGGCGCTCGCCTGGGCGCTCTCGCTCAATAAGCCGATGACGAGCGGCAGCGATACGCACCGCGGCACGGACAGCATTCTGGGAGGGATCGCCACGCAGACGCCGATTTACACCAACGCCGATCTGCTCGACGTGCTGCGCGGGCAGCGGTATTCACTGCTCACGCCGCAGGGGAGCGACACGGCCGAAAAGGCCAAAGCGGGATGACAGGCCAAAGAAAAAACCGGGCACAGGCGCGCACACAGGCACAGCGATGCCGGTGTGAGAGCGCCCTGAACGCCCGGTTTTTGATGTTTTCAGAAGAGAAGATGACTACTCCTCCGGGGAGAGATTGAAAACGCGGTCGTATTTTTTCGCCCAATTGACCACTTCTTCACGGTCATATTGGTCGGGAAGACGCGCCAGCGTCAGCTTCAGTCTGCCGGC
>CADBPL010000171.1 GCA_902796535.1 Oscillospiraceae bacterium | reverse complement strand
GCCAGAGCGGGCGCGGGCGTGAACAACATCCCGCTCGATAAATGCACCGCCGCGGGCATCGCCGTGTTCAATACCCCCGGCGCAAACGCCAACGCCGTCAAGGAGCTCGTGCTCTGCGGCCTGTTCCTCGCTTCCCGCAAGATCCCCGCCGCCATGGATTGGGTCAAAACCCTCAAGGGCGAGGGCGATCAGGTCGGCAAGCTCGTTGAAAAAGGCAAATCGCAGTTCGTCGGCCCCGAGATCATGGGCAAGACGCTGGGTGTGATCGGCCTGGGCGCCATCGGCGCTTTGGTGGCCAACGCCGCCGTTTCGCTGGGCATGAAGGTGGTCGGCTACCTCAACCCTGAACTGACCGTGCGCGGCGCGCTGGCCATTTCACCCGAAGTGATCATGGTCGACAGCGTCGAAGAGGTTTATGCCTGTGCCGATTACCTTACGCTGCACATTCCCTGCATTCCGGCCACGAAGGGCTGCATCAACAACGATACCATCGCCGCCATGAAAGACGGGGTGCGCATCCTCAACTTTGCGCGCGGCGAACTGGTTGACAACGCCGCCATCCTCGCCGCGCTTGAGAGCGGCAAGGTCGCGTCTTACGTCACCGATTTCCCGACTGACGACCAGCTCGGCAACCCGGGCGTCGTCGCCATCCCGCATCTGGGCGCTTCCACCCCCGAATCGGAGGATAACTGCGCCGTCATGGCCGCGAAGGAACTGATCGCCTACCTTGAAAAGGGCGAGATCGTCAACTCCGTCAACCTGCCCGAAATGAAGCTTGCCGCGCCGAAAGGCAGCCGCATCTGCGTGATCCATGAAGAATCCGCGCTGGCGGGTGTGATCGAATCGTTCGGCGACCGGGCGGCGAACATTGCCACCGCCTCGCGCAAGGGCGTGAGCTACACGGTGGCGGATTGGTCGGGCGAAGCCCCCGCCATCAACGTCGACGGCATTTATCGCGTGCGCGTGATCGGCTGAGTTCAAACGAAAATAACGGAGCGCCTGCATCGGTTTCGGTGCAGGCGCTCTTTGACTTATGCAAAAAGGCTTTTGATCTTTTCAAACAGCAATTTAACGGTCAGACCGGGCAGCTCGGAAAAGCCGTTGCTGCCGTAATGCTCAAACAGGAAAAGGCTGACGCTGCGCAGGAAGGAGGGATCTCTTTCCGCTTTTTCGGCTTCGGCGGCGCCGGCCCTGACCAGACACGCGCGCAGCTCGTTTTCACACGCGGTGATCTCCTCGCCTGAGGCAAGGTTGTTGTCGAGCGTGTGCTGCGCTTTGGCTGCGGCAGCGTCGATTGCGGCGCTGCTTTTGCCGCTTGCTTTTAACGCCTGCGCCGTATCGAGCAATTCGAGCAGCTTTTGCACGTTCCGGCCCGAGAGGAACTGCGGAAAATCGGGCGAGGAATACACGTCGGTGATCTCATCATCGGCGATCATTTTCATCGCCAGCTTCAGGATCACGTCATTGTGCTGGGTCAGGTCGTGCCGCTGTCCGTCAAAGTAAAACGTTGTGTCGGGCAGCAGGCCTGCCGACGCGTCAACGACCCGGTCAGGCGAAATATGGTTGTGCGCGGCGTTGGTGCAATGCGTGTTTTTCTGGTTGTAACCGGCGGGCAGCGTATCGCCGCAGTTGGCGGAATATGCGCCCAGAGAGGTGGAATCAAGATGCAGAATGAAATCGCCGTTCATCTTGTTCCATCTTTCCCCGAGGTCGATGTTCGGATAGTCGTATTCGGCAACGTCAAACACCTGCACGCCTTTTTCGACGAGCTTTTGAATATTGTCGTAGGCGTGGAGCTGCGCCTGATAGTACCGGTCGGTTTGCCGCCTGATGCTCGCCATTTCGGGCGAGGACAGATACTTCTGAGCCGCGGCGGGATAATCCTCGGGCGGAACGAGCGCCCACATGCTCGTGCTGCGGATCATGGTGTTTTCCATCAGATGCTGAACGCTTTTATCAAGCGAAGCCATGATCACCTCGTCGGGCAGGACGCGCAGCAGGATCTCGATCAGCCGAGCGGTGCTTTCATCGAACAGCCGCATATTTTCAAAAAAGCCGTTATACAGATAGCTGCTGTTGAGGAAGCTGACGCGGCCGGTGAAGATATCGCCGAACACGGTTGAGCCGTGGATGGCGGGAACAACAAACATCACCTTGTGAAGCTGTTCCATTACGTCCGGGTGGTAATCCAGCATGGCGCTCGTCACGGACGCGCCCTGACTCAGCGGAACCAGATTCACTTTGTCGTGCCCCGTCTGCTCACGTACCATCTGAATGTAGTCGTACAGCTCGTCGGCGATCTCCATATGATTCCCCATGGAGTTGTAGGCGAAGTAGTAGAGATGGTCTTTGGGCAGCTCGGTGGGATACCTGTTGAAGGGAATATTCATGTTGATCAGCGATTGCTCATAGGCGCTGCATTTGGAGTAGGGGTAGGGGAACTTCTCGGTCACGACGTTGGTGACGACCTTTCCGTCAAGGTCGCAAGCGTTGATGCCGAAGGAAGTGTCGATCACGTCGGCGAGCGCATCGGAAAGGCCGACGTCCCGCTGGGCCGCCAAGGAAAGCAGCAGGGGAAACAGCACCCGCGAAACGATTTTGTCAACCTGAAAATAAGCGGGGAACGCAGCGATCTTATTGCCGCTTTTGTCCAGAATAAAATCACCGTTGTCATCCGTGACGCAAACGCTTGACTGGCCGTTGCCCGGCACAATGATCGTCGGGCAGAATTCACAGGTTTCGTCACAGGTCGTGATTTTGGCGGAAGCGGCAAAGCCGACCATGGGGAAAGAACCGATCAGCACGAAGCAGAGGAGCAGGCTGATCACCGCTTTTAACCCGGTTTTCATGGTGGAACCATCCCTTTCTCAATCAGTTTTTTTCATTATAACATCCGTTTTTGCGGTTTTCAATCATTCTGTTCAAAATAACACCGGCGTCAGCTTTTGCGGTTGACGCCGGTGTTTTTGGCTTGGTTGTATGCGGTTGTTTTATCGGTATCGCTCCATCAATTCCCGCAGTTCGTCCAACTTGTCGGCCACGCGGCGGCGCAGGCCGGGGTTGATGCGGAAAAAGCGGATCATCTTTTCTCTGCCCTGCTGCGCTTTTTCGTTCAGCTGTGCAGCGATCTTATTCTGCTGGAACAGCTTGCGCGCGTTCTCCATCGACGCGTCCATTTGCTCGCGGATCTCGGCGGAAAGCTCTTTGGCTTTTTCCGACGTTTCCGCCCTGAGTCTGTTCAGCTCTTTGGTCAGCGCGTCGATCTTCACCGTCAGCTTGCGCAGGTCGGCCGTCTTTTTCACGGTCAGGATCAGATCGACCAAAAAGACGGCGAAAATCACGCCGGTGACGATCATTCGCTGCAGGGCGGGGATGCTCAGCAGCAGTGCGCTCACCCTGGGGTCGATGAAGTAGAGAAAAATCAGCGTTGCGCCGCCCCAATAGAGCGTGTGCGTCAGGCAGATGCGGCCCTGAAGGTTGAATTTTTTCTGCGAATAATCCCACCAGCGGGCGTGAAACAGCTTTTCCATCACGAGGCTTGTGAAAAATTCCAGCACGTCGGCAAGCAGCGCGCCGAGCAAAAAGGTGAAAACGGGCGTGACAAAAAAGCTGTTCCAATAGATCGGCAGCCGGGAAAACCTGCCGAGCGCAACCGAAAGCATCACCGCTCCCGAGCCGTAGATCGGGCACATCGGGCCGTATAAAAAGCCGCGGTTGATCCATTTGCGCGGCCGAACGGAGCAGTAGCACGATTCAAAAAACCAGCCAACCGCGCTGTAAAGGAAGAAGGTCAGCACATAAAAAACGATTTTTTCAACCATGATCCGGCTCCTCGGTTTCGTTGATTTGGTCGATCATCCGGCGCAGCTTTTCGCGGCGTTCGGGTGTCTTCGTGTAGTATAACTCAAGCGAGGCACAGATTTTGTCGGCAATGGTCAGCGCGTAGCCTTCGGCGTATTTTGGCGGAATGACGGTGAGCGGCCACATATGGCGCAGGATGGAATTTCCGATGCGTTCATCCACTTCTGCGCCGCACAGCAGCCTGGCGTTCACCAGCGCAAAGCCCGGGTGGCGCAGGCCGTGCGGGCGGTGCCACCATTCGCCGTCGTGCCAGTCGTAATAAAACAGATCGTGCAGCATGGCGGCCTTGATCGTGCTGGTCTGGTCGATGCCCCAGCGCTCGGCGATCTTGCTGCTGAGGTAGGCGACGCTGAGAATGTGTGTGATGCGGCTGACGTCATGGTGTTGAATATATTGCCCGAGCGACTGAAATTCGGGCGTTTCGTAAATCGGTCTGGCAGTTTCAAAAAACGGATCCTGAAACAGCTTTTCCGAACGGGAAAACACATAGTAAGTCAAAAATCGGTTCAATGGGTTCACCTCCGGCATCTTCCCATCATACCCGATTACCCGGCTTTTTGCAATTGCTTTTCGAGAAATTTAATAAAGTTGCTCTATTTCTTTGAACATTTTTCTTAATTTGCCGGAATGCGGCTGTTTCGTTTCGTCTTTGACGAGCCCGGCACAGAAAACGTTCTTTATTCCGTTGCGCCCCTGCAGTCGGGACAGCAGCGTGATGCGGTGTTCCTTCTTGGTTTCGTTCTTTTTCTCTGTAATGGCAAATAGCTTTACAGTAACACGGTCAGTGGGTGCGATCGCGTCAAGAATCACAAAGACCGTGCCGTTTTCCTGCTGCGGCTCACCGGGGACCGATGCGCCGTTTATATTGATTTCAAGCCGTTTACAGGCTGTGACGTCACGAAAAGAAAGCTTGTAGGTTCTCTTTTGCGGCACAACGGAGCCATCGCCGTTTGCCGGATCAATTGTAAAGGTCAGGTCCTTTCCTATCTCACTGACGGCGTATTTGGTCGTGGCGCATTTCCCGTTTTCGTAATCCATCGTTTCGCCGTCGTCCTCATACAGCTCAAACTGCCCGTTCCCGCGGAAAATGAGCAGCTCGAGCGCCTGCGGGTTCCGGCAGCCGTTGGCTTTGTCCTCGCAGTCCAGCGGAACGATCGCGCCCGGCCGGGCCAGAACGGGCAGATCGTCCAGGTCGCGGAACAGCGTCAGTTCTCTGCCGCCGTTGTAGATGCGGCCGGTGAACAGGTCGGTATAGCGCCCCTGAGGCAGCCAGACCCTGACGGGCGCTAAGCCGCTTTGGGGGTCGGTCGGTTCGGTCACGGGGCAGACGAGCAGCTCGCTGCCGAACAGGTATTCGTTTTTGGCGCGGTAAGCGGCCTCTTCCTGCGGGTATTCATAATACATCGGCTCCACCAGCGCGCGCCCCGAGGTGTGCGTGCGGTAGTTCATCGCGTAGAGATAGGGGATCAGGCGGCGGCGCAGCCGCAAGAATTCGGTTGCCGAGCGCTCCACGGCGCTGCGGTATTTCCACGGTTCCTTTCCCATGAATTCGTTGGCGGTGGAGTGCAGGCGGTTGATGGGGCTGAACACGCCGAACTGCAGCCAGCGCAGGTATAATTCATCGTCACGGTAGCCGCCGCAGTGGCCGCCGATGTCGTGGCTCCACCAGGTGTAGCCGATGTTGGAGGCGTTGGCGGTGAAATAAGGCTGATAATCGAGCGACCGCCACGTCTGCTTGGCGTCGCCGGAAAAGCCCAGCGGGTAGCGGTGCGACCCTGCCCCCGCAAAGCGGGAGAGGATGAGCGGGCGTCTGCCGTTTTTGGCGTTGTCAAAAAAGTGGTAGTGGTTCAGCGCCCACAGCGGGTCGAGCCCCGGCATGGCGCTGCGCTTGCCCTGCTGCCAGTCGATCCACCAGAAATCCACGCCGCTTTCCTCCATCGGGTGATGCAGAAAGCGGAAATAGCCCTCGATGAATTTTTCGTCCGTCACGTCAAAAATGATCTGTTTCTTTGAACGCGGGTCGATCCCCATGAATTCACAGAACGGCTTGTAGCTGTCCTCATAAAACCGCACGCCGGCGGAGGGGTGCAGATTGAGCGTGATC
>CADBPL010000170.1 GCA_902796535.1 Oscillospiraceae bacterium | reverse complement strand
GGAGCGGATGACGAGGCTCGAACTCGCTACCTCCACCTTGGCAAGGTGGCGCTCTACCAGATGAGCTACATCCGCATCAGCAACATGTGCTATTATAACGAGGGCTTTTCGGTTTGTCAAGAACTTTTTTGCAGTTTTTTCAAAAAAATTGCCGTCCGCGGCGCTTATGTGAACCACGGACGGCAAAGAACAGGGGAAATAGGGATGGCAAGTGAAAATCATGCGATTTCACTCAGGCAATGTAGCGGCCGGCGGGAACGGCGCTCTGCCCTCTGACCACGCGCAGCGCGGCGCCGCGGGTTTGGGCCGCGCGGGCTTTGCGAGCACGCGCTGCCCTGCGGCGGCGGATGACGCCGGCGATCCACCGGGCAAGGCAGTCGGACAAGCGGCGCTCAAAAGCGATCAGTTTTTCTCTTTTCAGCACGCCGAGCAGAAGCAGGGCGGCGAACAGGATCTCAGCAACGATAGCATTCATGGTTTTTTCTCCTTCTCTTTCAAAAATTTCTCCGTTTTTTCTGGAACATTTGTTCCTTTCAACTATCATTATACCCGTTTTTTCACGGTTGTCAACACAAATGTTCGTAGTTTTTCGCGTTTTGAGTTCCATATTCGGGACTTTGCACGAAATAATCAGAATTTTTGTTCCCTCTTTCTCCGTCAGGCCCGTTTCCAGCGGCACATTTTTCCAAACGGCAAAATGACCAATCTGAATAAGCAAATAAAACATTCTATGTACAATTTGTATAAATCCGCAAAATCGCTTGATTCTGCACGAATCTTGTCTTATAATAAAAATATCTTTTCTACGATTGAGGGTATGAGGATGAAGCTCCTTGAGGATTACATTGTCAACAGAGGAAAAGTCATTGACGGCGACGTTCTCAAAGTGGATATGTTTCTCAATCACCTCATCGACGTAGACCTGCTCAACGAGATGGGGAAGGAATTTCACAGGCTTTTCGGCAACAAGAAAATCACCAAAATTCTCACAGTGGAAGCATCGGGCATAGGGATTGCGTGCGTCGTCGCGCAGTATTTCTCTGTGCCTGTTCTTTTTGCCAAAAAAGGCGTTCACCGCAACGTCGGCACCGACCTTTACACGGCCGACGTTTTTTCCTTCACCAAGGGCGTTACGACCACCATCGGCGTTTCCAAAAACTACCTCAAGCCGGAGGATCACGTGCTGATCATTGACGATTTTCTGGCCGACGGCAACGCTTCCCTGGGTCTGATCAGCCTGATCGAGCAGGCCGGTGCAACGCTGGAGGGGGTCGGCATTGCCGTTGAAAAAGGGTTCCAGAGCGGCCGCGGCAAACTGCTCGCCAAAGGCTGCGATTTAAAGAGTCTGGCGGTTATCAAATCCATGGACGGCGGCAGGATCGTTTTTGCCGACGGCGAGGATTCATGATAAAACAATACACTATTTACGGAGGTCTAACCATGAAGAAAGTCACCAAACTGCTTGCATTGTTCCTCGCGCTCGCCCTCGTGTTCGGCTTTGCGGCCTGCGGCAGCAAAGAATCGACCACCAACGAAACCAAGGCCAACGAAACCGAGGCGGCCGCAAATGCTGCCGAAGTCAAGATCGGCTTCATCTGCCTGCACGACGAAAACTCCACCTATGACCTGAACTTCATCAACGCCGCCAAAGAAGCCTGCGCCGCGCTGGGCATTGATCCCGTCATCAAAACCAACGTGCCCGAAGGCAATGAATGCTATGAAACGGCTGCCGACCTTGTCGACCGCGGCTGCAACATCGTGTTCGCCGACAGCTTCGGCCATGAGCAGTATATGATCCAGGCTGCCAAGGAATTCCCCGAGGTTCAGTTCTGCCACGCCACCGGCACCAGAGCGCACACCGAAAACCTGCCCAACTACCACAACGCGTTCGCCTCCATCTATGAGGGTCGCTTCCTGGCCGGCATCGCCGCCGGGCTGAAGCTCAATGAAATGATCGAAGCCGGTCAGTTCACTGCGGACGAAGCCAAGATGGGCTACGTGGGCGCTTACACCTACGCGGAAGTGATTTCCGGTTACACATCCTTCTACCTCGGCGCAAAATCCGTTTGCCCGAGCGTGACCATGGAAGTGCAGTTCACCGGCAGCTGGTATGACGAGACTGCCGAAAAAGAGGCGGCCACCAAGCTCATCAGCAACGGCTGCAAGCTGCTCAGCCAGCACGCCGACTCCATGGGCGCCCCCACCGCCTGTGAAACAGCCGGGATCCCCGACGTTTCCTACAACGGCAGCACCGTTTCCGCCTGCCCGAAAACCTTCATCGTCTCCTCCAAGATCGACTGGGTCCCCTATTTCACCTACATCATCAACTGCGTTGCCAACGGCCAGACCATTGACACCGACTGGTGCAAGGGCATTGCGGACGGTTCCGTGAAGCTGACCGACATCAACACCGACGTTGCCGCGGCGGGCACGGCGGAAAAGATCGAAGAAGCCAAGGCAAAGCTTGCCGACGGTTCCCTCAAGGTGTTCGACACCTCGACCTTCACGGTCGACGGCAAGGCGCTTGACAGCTACAAGGCCGACGTGGACACCGACGATAAATACACCCCCGACACCGAGGTCATCGAGAACGGCGCATTCAACGAATCCGTGAAGCGCTCCGCTCCCTACTTCGACCTGCGGATCGACGGCATCACCCTGCTCAACGAAAAGTTCTGATCACAGTTTGTTTATTGACGGGGACGGAGCATCCCCCATGCTCCGCCCCCGCATTTGATTTTTCGGCATGAAAATCCTTGTCAGGAGGCAACAACATGGGCGCAAACACCGCGATCGAATTGAAAAACGTCACCAAAGTTTTCGGCAGCATCGTCGCCAATAAAGACGTCAACCTGACGGTGAACCGCGGCGAGATCCTTTCCATTCTCGGCGAAAACGGCAGCGGCAAAACCACGCTGATGAACATCCTGTCGGGCATTTACTTTCCCGATCACGGGCAGATCCTCATCAACGGCGAAGAGGTCGTCATCCGTTCCCCGAAGGACGCCTTCTCTTACGGCATCGGCATGATTCACCAGCACTTCAAGCTGGTCGACGTGTTTTCCGCAACCGAAAATATCGTGCTCGGTCTGGAAGAAGAGAATTTCAACATCAGGCGTTCAGCCGAAAAAATCAAGAAAATCAGCGAACAGTATGGCTTTGAGATCGACCCGAACAAAAAAATATACGAAATGTCCGTTTCCGAAAAGCAGACGGTGGAGATCATCAAGGTGCTTTACCGCGGCGCGGATATCCTCATTCTGGACGAACCCACCGCCGTGCTCACCCCGCAGGAAACGCAAAAGCTCTTCACCGTGCTGCGCCGCATGAGGGAGGACGGCAAATCCATCATCATCATCACGCACAAGCTCCATGAGGTGCTTTCCCTGTCCGACCGTGTTTCCGTGCTGCGCAAGGGGGAATACATCGGCACGGTCAACACCGCCGAAACCAACGAGAGCGAGCTGACCGAAATGATGGTCGGCAAAAAGGTCAGTCTGAATATCCGCCGCAACGACCCTGTCGACCCGCAGGACCGGCTCGTGATCAAGGGCCTGACCTGCATCAGCCGTGACGGCGTCAAGCAGCTGGACAACGTGTCGTTCACCGCGCGCTCCGGCGAAATATTGGGCATTGCCGGCATTGCCGGCAGCGGCCAGCGCGAGCTGCTCGAAGCTGTCGCCGGGCTGCAGAAGATCGACGAAGGCAGCATCGTTTACAACAACCCGAAAACCGGCGGGCAGGACGACCTGCGCAACAAAACGCCCATGCAGATTCGCGACCTGGGCGTGCGGCTGTCGTTCGTGCCGGAGGATCGGCTGGGCATGGGGCTCGTTGCCAACATGGATATTATCGACAACGTCATGCTGCGCAGCTATCGGCGCGGCAAGACCGCGTTTTTGGAGCGCAAGCCCCCGCGCAATCTGGCTGAGCGCATCATTCACGAATTAGAGGTCGTCACGCCCAGCGCCACCACACCGATCCGCCGCCTGTCCGGCGGCAACGTGCAAAAGGTGCTGGTCGGGCGCGAGATCGCTTCCGCCCCCACGGTGTTCATGGCCGCCTACCCGGTGCGCGGGCTTGACATCAACTCCTCCTACCTCATCTACAACCTGCTCAACGAACAAAAGTCAAACGGCGTCGCCGTGATTTTTGTCGGCGAGGATCTGGATATTCTGATCGACCTTTGCGACCGCATCGCCGTGCTCGGCTCCGGCCGGATCACCGGCATTGTGGACGCAAGAACTACCACCAAAGAAGAGATCGGTCTGCTGATGACCAAACATGACGGAGGTGAACCGAACCATGGCTAAAACCGAAAAGCAAAAGCAGGAACCGCTCTTTCACATCGTCAAACGCATCATCGGGATTCCGACCTGGCAGGCGTGGCTGATCCGCATCGCCTCCGTTGCGGCAGCGCTGCTGGTCTGCGCCGTTGTGACGGTGATGCTCACCGGCGAAAATCCGCTGAATGTTTACAAGACCATGATCGAGGGCGCCATCGGCACCGAACGCCGCATTTGGAACCTGATGCAAAACGTCGCCATGCTGCTGTGCGTTTCCCTCGCCGTCACGCCGGCGTTCCGAATGCGCTTTTGGAACATCGGCGCCGAGGGGCAGGTGCTCATCGGCGGGCTTGCCACCGCCTCGTGCATGATCCTGCTGGGCAACAGGCTGCCCACGCCCCTGCTTTTTGTCGTTATGTTTGCGGCAAGCCTCATCGCCGGCGCGGTCTGGGGGCTGATCCCGGCGTTTTTTAAAGCGCAGTGGAACACGAATGAAACGCTGTTCACCCTGATGATGAACTACATCGCCATTCAGATCGTCTCTTACTTTTCCTACATCTGGTCCAACCCCAAGGGCTCCGGCGCCATCGGCGTGATCAACCTGAACACGCAGGTCGGCTGGCTGCCCACCATCGGCAGCCAGAAATACCTGCTCAACATTCTTGTTGTGGCCGCGCTGACCGTTTTCATGTTCATTTACCTGCGTTTCAGCAAGCACGGCTACGAGATCGCCGTTGTGGGCGAAAGTGAAAACACCGCGCGCTACATCGGCATCAACGTCAGGCGCGTCATCATCCGCACCATGCTGTTTTCCGGCGCGCTGTGCGGTCTGGCCGGGCTGCTGCTCGTGAGCGGCACCGACCACACCATCAGCCGCGCCACGGCGGGCGGCCGCGGCTTTACGGCCATCATGGTTTCGTGGCTGGCCAAATTCAACCCGCTTTACATGATTCTGACCTCCTTCATTTTAGTGTTCCTGCAAAAGGGCGCGTCTGAAATTTCAACGCAGTTCGGTTTGAACGACGCGTTTTCCGAAATCATCACCGGCATCATCATTTTCTTTATCATCGGCAGTGAATTTTTCATCAATTATTCCATCCGGTTCCGTGAATCGAAAAAGGGGGTGCAGGCAAAATGATCATTGCTTTTATTCAGCGCGCCATCATGCAGGGCATTCCCCTGCTGTTCGGTTCCACGGGCGAGATCATCACCGAAAAGAGCGGCAACCTCAACCTCGGCATTCCGGGCGTCATGTACGTTGGCGGCATCTGCGGCGTCATCGGTTCGTTTATGTATGAGCAAAAGGCAACCCGCTTCGTGCCGTTCCTCGCCGTGCTCATTCCGCTTCTGTGCTGCCTGCTCGGCTCCCTTGTCATGGGGCTGATCTATTCCGTGCTGACCGCCACGCTGCGCGCCAACCAGAATGTGACCGGTCTGGCGCTGACCACCTTCGGCGTGGGCTTCGGCAACTTTTTCGGCGGTTCGCTGATCAAGCTCGTCAAAAGCGATATGCCGTCGGTCGTTCTGACCAGAACGAGCAACTGCTTCAAGGCCACGCTCCCCTTTGCGGACAAGCTCGGCGCCGTTGGCAAGCTGCTGTTTTCTTACAGCGCCCTGGCTTATTTTGCCGTGATCATTGCCCTGATCACCGCCTATCTTTTCAAGCACACCCGCGTGGGGCTGCACCTGCGCGCCGTGGGCGAAAACCCCGCCACGGCGGATGCGGCCGGCATCAGCGTCACCCGCTATAAATACCTTGCCACCATCATCGGCAGCATGATCGCCGGCCTGGGCGGCCTGTACTACGTGATGGATTACGCCAACGGCGTTTGGTCGAACGACGGGTTCGGCGACCGCGGCTGGCTGGCCATCGCGCTGGTCATTTTCGCCATCTGGAAGCCTGATTTCGGCATCATCGGCTCGTTCCTGTTCGGCGGGCTGTTCATCGTGCACAACTACATTCCCAACCTCACCATGAGCGATCAGGAGATATTCAAAATGACGCCTTACGTCGTCACGATCCTTGTGCTGGTGTTCGTCAGCCTGCGCAACCGCCGCGAAAATCAGCCGCCCGCCAGCCTCGGGCTGCCCTATTTCCGCGAAGAACGCTGACCTGTTATGATTTTCGGCGCCTGTTTTCCGGCAGGCGCTTCTTTTAAACTGGAGGGATGAAAATGGCGGGCGCGCCTTTGTTCAGCATTATCATCACCACGTATTTTTCCGAAAAAACCGTTCGCAAATGCATCGATTCGGTGCTGGCGCAAACGGAGCCTTCTTATGAGATCATTGTCATTGACGATGCGTCGCAGGATTCCACCGTTTCGATCCTGAAGAAATATGCGCAGCAAAACGATAACATCAAGCTCATTCTTCACCCTGAAAACCACGGTCAGCCCTTCGGGCTCAATGAAGGCATCCGCGCGGCTGAGGGAAAGTATATCTCCTTTGTCGACGGAGACGACTGGGTGAGCCCGGATTGCTATGCCAGGCGCAAGGCCAGCCTGCTCACCGTACCCGACGCCGATATCCTGATCGCAGGCTTCACAGTCAACCGCCTTAGAGAAGACGGAGAATATGAAACCGTCACCCCGCCGTTCCCGAAAAACCAACCGCTGACATTCCACGATATGGTTTCTTCCGTCGACAATATCCACACCGGCAATCATGTCTCCTTTTCCTGCCGGATGCTGTTCCGCCGTGAATTCCTGCAGCGTGAAAACCTGTTAAAAAATGAAACCGTTGTTGTGGGAGAGGACACCGATTTTAATCTGCGCGCGCTCAACCGCGCCAAAAACGTTGTTGTCTGCGATGAGGTCGGTTATTTCTACGACACGAGCAACCAGAACAGCATCATGCGCACCCGTTATAAAAAAACGCTGGAAAACGATATCGAGGTTTCCTACGAAACCCGAACGGCCATGTGCATGGATATCAAAACGTATCGCCGCGATCTGATCGAATACTATGTTAAGCAATGGACCTTTATGGTCATTCACAACCAGATCAATTCGCCCGAGGGGCTGACGCCCGACGCCCTGCGCCGCATTCTCAACCTCCCCTGCTTCCGCGAAACCTGGAAGGCGACGGGCTTCCGGCTCTATCACAAGGGCAGCCGCGACCTGATCCTGCGCCTGCTCATCAAATTCCGTCTGGTGCATCTCTACTGCTATTTAATCAACCGCAGCCGAAAATAGCGCTCTTCCGCCGCATGACGCCGTGCAAATCGGCAGAATGCGGCTTGATTTTTATGCGGCCGTGTGCTAATATATAGTTTACATAAATAAGTAACCGCTGATTCAATCGGGGTGTGCAGATTGGCGAGAGAATTTTTCGTCAGATGAAGCATCAGAAAGCCAAACCCAATCGCCTCT
>CADBPL010000169.1 GCA_902796535.1 Oscillospiraceae bacterium | reverse complement strand
CGCCGCAAGGCTTTCCACACCGGCGCTGTAACCGTGGCAGGCAATGACCCAGATGTGAGAGCCGTCCCCCGTAAATTCCTCCGCGTGGATCCACTTTTTGCGCGTGCCGAGAATGGTGCGGTCCTTACGCGCCGCCGTTTTCAGCCACACGGCGCCCTGCGCCATGATGGGGTTTTCCACCATCATTTTGGACAGCCAGCTGTTTTCGTGCAGCAGCTTGGATTCCCGCACGGCTTTGCCCCGTAAAAACATCCGGTACAACACTTCGCCCGAAGCAACAAACGCCGTGCCGAGCGCCGCCGCCGTGCCAATGGCTGCTTTTGTGATTTTTTTCATGGTTCATTCCTCGTTTTCGATGATAAATTGATCCAGCTTTTCAGCGTCTTTTATCACAATTTTTCCGTCGCGCAAGCCGATCGCGCCAACTGCGGTCAGCCGGTCGAACGCGCGGCTCAGGGCGTCCCGGCTCACGCCGATCTGACGCGCGAGCTTGCCGAAATCAAGGGGCAGGGCAATTTCATCGCTGCCCTTTTTTTGGCGTGCCCGCAGGAACGCGGCGGTTCCGGCCTCGGCGCTGCCGCTGCCGGCCGCAGCCGCCAGAGTGTTGAGCGCTTCGATCCGCTCCGTGAGAAAGCCCAGCATCCCCTGCGTAACGGCAAAATCGGCCCGCATCAATTCCTCCACCGCTGTTTTGGAAAAGAACAGCGCCTTGCACGCGCTCTGCGCCACATAGATTTCCGCCGGTTCCCCGCCCGCGCCAAACAGCGATTCCAGCGCGAACACGCTGCCGCCGGGCGCTTCCCGCACGATCCGGCCGCCGCGCTTGACCAGACAGCCGCCGCTGAGCAGCAGCCCGAACACACGCTTCATTCCGTGAGGCGGGAACACGATCTGCCCTTTTTCCATTTCGCGCAGCACGGTGCTTTCATGGCGCACAAGCCGCGCGAGCTCCTCTTCGCCCGCCGCCGCAAAACAGGGGTGGCCGCGTAAAACGGCGATCGCCTTTTGTTCGGCTTCTTTTCTCATGCTCTTTTATCCGCCTTTTCGCCCATAATGCTGCGCAGACGAATGAGCTGCGTTTGCATTTCGCCGCTCTCGTCAACCTCGACCACGCGGGCGCCGCGCAAATCGTCACGCTGATACCCGTCGTAAGTGACCGTGCCGACATAGCCGAGCTGAATGCCACCGTATGTGCCGATAAAATCGTTATAATGGTCGTGCCCGGCCAGGATCATCTTCACGTCGCCGCGCTCCAGACACGCGCCGAACAGGCCGGAATTGAGGCAGGTAAACGCCACGTCCTCATACTGTTCGCCCACATAGCCGCACGCCACGCGGTTTTCCGCCACCACTTCATGCTCCGGCAGGGCGATATGCATGAGCATCAGGCCGGGAATTCTGCCGCCGTTATAGGCCTCGAGCTGCCGGGAGGTGTTGTAATACCACATGATCTGCTCAAAACGCACCGTGTCGTAGCCCGAGCTGCCGTGCATACGATCCTGCTTGAGCTTGATCTCCTGCGCCAGACCAAGGCGCTGCGCCAGACAGCTGACGTTGTCGTGCGAATCCATCGCCCAGACGTTGAGCAAAATTTTGTCGGAATCATGCGCCAGAACGGGCAGGCAGTAATTTGCCACCCCCGGCAGATATTCTTCGCCCGCTTTGGAAAGGCAGAGCGGAAAGCTCTCGTAAACCTGCTCCTGCTCCTCTCTGCTCACGCCGTAATTGTCGTCGTGGTTGCCGAAGGTGTGCGCCCACGGAATACCGCGTTTTTCAATCGGCGCAACGTCGGCCTCGAGCATTTCGCGCACCTGCTCCACGGTTTCCACATGGATCGGCCCGCAGCCGGCGGTGTCGCCGTTGAGCATGACCAGATCGGGCTTTGCCGCCTCCACCATGGCCTCGATCGCCTCGGCCAACTGGTCGCTCTGGCCGCGGCCGCCGTGCAGGTCGGATAAAAACAAAATGCGGAATTTGCCCTGCGCGTTAAAGCGCAGCGTCTTTTTCAGGCGGAGCAATTCTTTGATCTCCATTTCAATCGCCATGCGATTCCAAACTCACACAAAAGCAGCGCAAGCGTCTGGCTTTCATGCCCGAATCGCGTCTCCTTTCCGGTTCTTACGCGCTCATCTCGCTGGCATTAGCTTACCGCAAACCGATCCAAAAGTCAATTCTTCGCGGGAAACAACGGGCAAAAAAAGCGCCCGCAGCCTAAAGCCGCAGGCGCCGTCGAAGTTTGTGAAAAGCGATTATTTGCTCTTCTTATCCTTCTTGTCTTTTTTATCCTCTGCTTTTTCCTCGTTGCCGACGAGCTCGATGATGCACATTTCAGCAGCATCGCCGCGGCGAGGACCGGTTTTGATAATACGGCAGTAGCCGCCGTTGACATCCTGGTACTTGGGGGCGATCTCGTCGAAAAGCTTCTTGACAACCGCTTCCTTGGTGATGAAAGCAAGCGCCTGACGCTTTGCGCTCAGGGAATTATCTTTTGCGACGGTGATCATTTTTTCCGTTAAAGCACGGACTTCTTTTGCCCTTGTAACGGTTGTCTCGATCTTACCGTTTTCCAGCAGGTAAGTGACCATTGCGCGAAGCATTGCCTTGCGGTGATCGCTGGTTCTGCCGAGCTTTCTGGTTCCGGGCATTAAAATCACTCCTTTGCCAATAATGTAAGGCTAATGTTGGTTGAATTATTCCTCATCTTTTCTCAGATCAAAGCCAAGGCTTCTCAGCTTGGCAACCACCTCGTCAAGAGACTTCTTGCCGAGGTTGCGGACCTTCATCATGTCCTCTTCCGATTTGTCGATCAGGTCTTCAACCTTGTTAATACCGGCTCTCTTCAAGCAGTTGAAGGAGCGCACAGACAGGTCAAGTTCCTCAATGGTCATCTCCAGCAATTTGCCGGTTCCGTTATCGTTTGTGTCGACCATGACCGGGATATCTGTGTCTTGAACGTCTGACAATTCTCCGAAGAGACTGAGGTGCTCGTTGAGGATCTTGGCGCCAAGAGAAACGGCTTCCTTCGCATTGATGGTGCCGTCTGTCCACACTTCAAGCGTGAGCTTGTCGTAGTCAGTGATCTGACCAACGCGTGTGTTCTCGACTGTGTAGTTCACCTTAAGAACAGGTGTATAGATAGAGTCAATTGCAATCACGCCGATTACGGGTTGCATGATAGCCTTGTTGCGCTCTGCCGAGACGTAGCCGCGCCCTTTGTCGCAGGTCATTTCCATGCTCAGGTGCGCATCGGAATCCAGCGTTGCAATCACCAGATCCGGGTTGATGATTTCAACTTCGCTGCTCGCTTTGATATCGCCGGCCGTGACAACACCGGCGCCGGAAGCATCGATATAAAGCTTTTCCGTGCCTTCGCCGTGAATCTTGAGAATGACGCTCTTGAGGTTCAGGACAATCTCGGTCACATCTTCTTTAACGCCCTTAATCGTGGAAAACTCATGGAAAACACCGTCGATTTTCACCGAGGTAATGGCATAACCGGGCAGGGAGGAGAGCAGCACTCTTCTCAGGCTGTTGCCGATCGTCGTGCCGTAACCGCGCTCCAGCGGTTCCAAAACGAATTTTCCGTAATCTCCGCTCTCGCTGAATTCGGTCGCTTCGATTCTGGGCTTTTCGATTCCTATCATTCAAAACCCTCCTTGTAAAATTGAATAAGTTACGCAGACAGTCAAGGGCATTATTTGGAGTAGAACTCGACAATAAGATGCTCTTCGACCGGTACGGCGATCTGCTCACGTTCAGGCAGAGCAATGACCTTTGCCGTTGCAGCGTCAGCGTTCAGATCGAGCCACTGCGGGATCGGACGGGCTGCATTGGTTTCAAGAACTGCTTTAAACTTATCGCTTTCCTTGCTCTTGGCTTTGATGGCGACTTCGTCACCGGCCTTGAGCAGGTAGGACGGGATATCGACTTTTTTGCCGTTCACGGTGAAATGGCCGTGAGTGACAAGCTGTCTGGCTTCCGCGCGGGAGCTTGCCCAGCCAAGCAGATAAACAACGTTATCAATGCGGCTTTCGCAGATTCTGAGCAGGTTTTCACCCGTCTGACCCTGCTTGCGCTCAGCCATAAGGAAATACTTGTGGAACTGACTTTCCTGAACGCCGTAGTAACGCTTCGCCTGCTGTTTTGCGCGAAGCTGAAGGCCGTATTCGGAAGTCTTCTTGCGGCTCTGACCGTGCTGACCGGGAGCATACTGTCTGCGCTCAAGCGAGCACTTACCGGTGTAGCATCTTGCGCCCTTGAGGAACAGCTTTTTGCCCTCGCGGCGGCAAAGCTTGCAGACCGCGCCTGTATATCTTGACATGAGAATTACACCTCCTGAAAAATTGGGTCACACACGCCTTCTCTTGGGCGGGCGGCAGCCGTTGTGCGGGATCGGAGTAACGTCCTTGATCATGCTCACTTCAAGGCCGGCGGTCTGAAGAGCGCGGATGGCGGCCTCTCTGCCTGCACCGGGGCCTTTAACGTAAACCTCAACATATTTCATGCCGTGTTCGATCGCTGCCTTGGCTGCCACTTCCGCGGCGGTCTGAGCGGCGAACGGGGTGGATTTTTTGGAGCCTCTGAAGCCCATCTCACCGGCGCTTGCCCATGAAACTGCGTTGCCCTGAGTGTCGGTAATGGTGACGATCGTGTTGTTGAAGGTGGATTGAATATGGGCGGCGCCATGCTCGATGTTCTTGCGCTGTACGCGTTTACGAGTGCCGGCCTTTTTTCCTGTACCTTTAGTAGCCACTTCTTTATTCCTCCTTCATTATTTCTTCTTGTTGGCGATTGTCTTCTTCGGACCTTTGCGCGTGCGGGCGTTGGTCTTGGAGCGCTGACCTCTGACGGGCAGGCCCTTGCGATGACGCACGCCGCGGTAGCAGCCGATTTCGACAAGGCGTTTGATATCGAACGCGGTCTCTCTTCTGAGATCGCCTTCGACCTTGACGTTGTGGTCGATGTATTCACGCAGCTTGGAAACTTCGTCTTCCGTCAGGTCCTTCACTCTCGTGTCGGGGTTAATGCCTGTTGCTGCAATGATGTCG
>CADBPL010000168.1 GCA_902796535.1 Oscillospiraceae bacterium | reverse complement strand
GCGCCCTCGGTCGAGGCGGCGGAATACTGCTTCGGCAAGGGCTGCGTTGAAAAAGGCAAGGCGCAATTGCTGCACAACGGCATCGACCCGACCGTTTACCGCTATTCGCAGGCGGATCGGGAAAAGATCCGCAGGGAGTTTTCACTACCGGAAGATTGCCTTGTTTTGGCGCACGTCGGGCGGTTCGCCAAGGCGAAGAACCACGGTTTTCTGCTGGAGGTGTTCGTCAAGGTGAGCGAACGGCGGCCGGACAGCCGCCTGCTGCTCATCGGGCAGGGCGAGCTGGAAAACGAGATCAGGCAAAAAGCGCAGGCGCTGGGTGTGCTTGACCGGGTGATCTTCACGGGCGTGCGTTCAGATATTCCGGCGCTGCTCAGCGCGGCGGACGTGTTCGTGTTCCCGTCGCTGTATGAGGGAATGCCCAACACCGTGATCGAAGCGCAGGCGCTCTCGCTCCCCTGCTTTGTGTCCGACCGCGTCACAAAAGACGCCGCGCTCACTGAGCCGGTGCGGTTTTTGCCGCCGGATTCGCCCGAACGCTGGGCAAAATGCATTTTGGAACGACCCGCTCTGCCGCGCGGTGACCGCTCGCGGGAGATCACGGAAAAAGGCTATGACGTGCAAAGCACGAGCCGCGAATTTGTGCGGCTTTGCTTTGGCGATGAGATCAATTCAAATCAGAGAGGAGGAGCGGTTCGGGCGCGCAAATGAAAAACCAACTCAGCTTTGGCGCAAATTCCGAATCGCGCGGCGATTGGCACAGCTTAAAATGTATCGGCTCGCGTCGGCTCCGTTTGAGGAGCTGACCCCGCCGCAGGGGTATTCGTTTTCGCTTTACAAAAATGAAGCCGACGGTCTGGCATGGGTGGAATGCTGCAAGAACGGTCTGGTCGGCGACGACGCGACCTTTGAGAATTTCCGCAGCTCTATTCTGGAGCATGGCTTCTGCGTGCCGGAAAAGGATTGCTTCTTTTTGGATCATAACGGCGAACACATCGGCACGATCACGGCGGTGCATCACACCGACCGCAACGTCGGCGAGGTGCACATGGTCGGCCTGAAAACCGAGTGGCGCGGCAAGGGCCTTGGCAAATATATGAACAACGTCGCCGTCAAGCGTTTGCTTTCCGACGGGGTGCGCTATATTTACCTGACCACCGACGAATGGCGCAAAGGCGCGGTCAAAAGCTACCTGAGCGCCGGATTTCTGCCGGTGAATTACGACGAGGGCATGATCGAACGCTGGGAGGCCGTGCTGGCCGAATACGGCATTGACGAATGTGAAATGCTCGATGAAAACGCAAACCATTTTTGCACGCTGCACAAAGCAGCCGCAAAATAAACCGAACCGTTCAACAACGACCGAACGCCCGTTAAAAACGAGGTTCGGTCGTTGTTTTTTTGCCGTTTATTCATATTGAATGAGTTCAGCCGCCTGCACGAGGTCTTTTTTGGCCCCGCACGCCGCGAGCGCTGTAAGCGCCGCGCCGAAGGCGGCCTCTTCGCGGTGGAGCGGGATGTGCATGGGCAGATTGAGCGCAGCGGAAAAGCGCTTTTGCAGCGGCAGATTCTTGCGCAGCCCGTTGCCCGACCCGACAAGGAAAGAAGCTTTACAGTCGGCAGCCTTCGTCATGGCCAGCAGCTCCTCCACCATGCCGTCGAGAAAGCCGTTCATCATGGCAAGGGGCGTGAAATTGTTCAGCCCGAGGTTTTGGATCTCACCCCGCAGGGCGGGGCTTTCGCGCGTGCCGCACAGGGTGGTGCGAACCTTCAGTTCATCGTTCAACGGTTCCGGCTGCGCCGCAAGCGCACGATCCATGGCGGCGTAGACGTTGGGCGGTTCCTCGCCCGTGATCATCTTGCAGCAATCGGCAAAAAACGCCGCCAGCGCCGCAAAGGCGCGGCCGCCGCACAGCGAACAGCCGACCGCAATGTTTTTTTCATCGTTGAGCGGACGCAGCTCCATGCCGGCAGGCTCCCGACCCGACGGGCAGAGGAAGGAAATCTGACCGCCCGTGCCCATATTGACCAAAATCCCCTGCTCCGGGTTTTGCATGGAACCCAGAAAGCTCGCCTGATTGTCGCCCACGGCGGTGCACACCGCCGCGCCGCGATAGGAACCGAGCACCTCGAACGAAGCCGTCACCCGCGGGAACAGCGCCGCGTTCAGCCCCGCTTTTTCGATCGCCGCCGAATCAAACCGGCGGTTTTTTAAATCGAACAAGCCAAAGCTCGCCGCGTCGGACGCGTGAACGAGGGGTTCGGTTCTGCCCGCCAGCGTCATGGCGACGTAATCGTGGATGGTGCAAAAGCACACCGCGTCGGCCGGCACAAGGTGATTGCAATGATGATAATAATAAGTGGAACCGCCGAAGCCGCTCGCCATTTTATAACCGGTGCGTTCGGTCAGCTTCGCGGCAAACGTCGCGCCCCCCACCGGCTGCTCGGCGCTCTCATCCTGCCAGGTATAAAGCGGGCTGACCGCCTCCCCCTTTTGGTTGAGGTAAACGAGCCCGTGCATCTGCCCGGAAACGCCGATAGCGACCGGTTCATGCGCCGCGCACAGCTCATCGCAAAGCGCGGCGACCTTTTGCAGGATCTGTGCGGGCGACTG
>CADBPL010000167.1 GCA_902796535.1 Oscillospiraceae bacterium | reverse complement strand
GTATGACGGCACGGACGCTTATTTCGTCAAGCTCGTTGCCAACGGGCTGATCAGCGCAGACGCCCTCACCGACGCGCAGCTTATGGCGGCCGACTGCAACCACGACGGCGTGATCGACAACGCCGACGCGGCGCTGCTCGAACAGGCCGGGCTGCTGCTGGCCAACGTCAACCAATCCGCGCCGCAGGAAGAGCTGCAAACTAACGGCGCTTACCTCGAATACTGTTCTCTGATCGACCAGACCATTGAAATCACCGAACCCGCCGCGGAGGAGCCGCAGCAGCTGACGCAAAGCGCAGCGGGCCTTTGGCAGAGCTTCCTCACCCTGTTCAGGCGCCTGATCAACTACATCACCCTCAAGCTTGCCATCATTATCATTCCGCGATAAGGAGTCTGATCCCAATGACAATCACCGAAAAGCTTTCCGCCTTTTTCATGTCGATCGTTCTGCTTTTCAGCGGCGGAACCAAAACCGCCGTTGACCCGACGCTGCGCACCGACCCGGCGGCCGCCTCCGCCGCGGAGGAAAAATACGGCATTCCGCCGTTTGACGCCGGCGAAAAGGTCGGCGTCTACCTCAGCTCCGGCGGCACGGAGATCCTGCGCTATGAGAACACCTCCGTCGAGGATTTTCGCGCCTACCGCAGCAGGCTTTGCGGCAGCGGCTTTCGGGTTTATGACGAGCACGAAACGGAAAATAATCTGTTCGCCACGCTCATCAGCGAAACGCTCACGGTGAACCTCAGCCGGTTTGCCGCAACTAAAACGATGCGGATCGTTGTGGAGGAACGGGGCGCCTTATGCCCGACGGCGGACGAATGTGAACGCGTTTGCGAGTCGCTCCTGACTGGCATGAAGGGCGAAACCGTTGTGGCGGCGGAGGGCATGGGCTACGTCATCCGGCTGGCCGACGGCAGCTTTTGCATCATCGACGGCGGCATGGGCGACCCCGACCATGTGGATTCCGACAAGCTCATGGACATTCTGAACGCTCAAAAGCCGGAGGGAACCGAAAAGCCCGTGATCGCCGCCTGGATCTTTACCCACCTTCACGGCGACCACGTCGGCGTGTTCAACTGCTTTTCCCTCGATCATCACGACGACGTTGTGATCGAAAAGCTGATTTTTAACTTCCCGACCGAGGAAGAGATCGCCGCGTCGGATTCGCCCTATATGCTGGATGATTCCATCTACCGTTGGACGCAGTTCAAAAAGAATCTGACGGAATTTTACGCCGACGTGCCTGTTATGAAAGTGCACACCGGCAACCGTTTTCAGGTGCGCAACGCCGCGTTTGAGGTTTTGTTCACGCTCGACGATCTCTACCCGGCGTCCATCCTCAACGGGAACGGCATGAACGAAAGCTCGCTGCTTTTGAAAATGACGCTGGAGGAGCAGACCTATCTCTGGACGGGCGATTTCGGCTTCATCGCCGCCGATCTTGTGCTGATGGAATATGACAAAACGCTTTCGTGCGATTTCCTTCAGCTGGCGCACCACGGCATGAACGGCACAGTGGCGCTGTATGCGCACGTCAACCCGAAATACGCGCTGCTGCCCGTCTGGAACGGCGGGCTGAAGGAAATGCTGAAAAAAAGCCAGAACCTGCTGCTGGTTTTCAGCCCCGGCATGAAGCAGATGATCGTGACCGGCTGCGGCACGTGGACCATCCGCCTGCCGTACAACCCCGCGTTCGGCACATACCGCCGCATCCCGACGGATAAAACCGCCTATCCGGCTTACCCCTCCCTGCTCGGAGAAAAAAACAGTTAACCGAAAACTTGTGAAACGCCGGGACGACCGCATCGGCCGCCCCGGCGCTTTTTTGGGTGCGGCCCCGCCGCTTTTACGGCCTGCAGGATCCGGCATAACGGTTTGACAAAATTCGATATGCAATATATAATAATTTAAATATACGTTAGTTTTGCTTTTTACCAAAAGAGGAGATTCCTGATGAACGTGCTTACGCCGCATGAAAGCGGCTTTATCCACGGCGCTCGTGCTTGTTATGGCGTTCCTTGCCCCCGCGCAGGCGCCGGCGGCAGAAAGCAGCGGCAACGCATGGCCGTTATCCACGAATACCGTTCAGCGGGCGCAGCATGATCGCGCGCTGCGGACGCGACGGGCAACCTATACTGACAGCAGGGAGTTAAGACCATGAAAGCTTTAACGGTACACGCGCGGATCGACGATTATGAACAGGCTGCCTCTTTTATTGAAGCCTGGCTGCAGCACTGCAGGTTGAGCAGGCAGATCATAGCGGAAAACGGCATTGTGTTTGAAACGCTGTTCAACGATATTCTTCTGAAAGGCTTCCCTGAAGAGACTGAAATCAAAATCGAAACCGGATACAGCCTCGGCAATCCGGTGATCAAAATCGGGTTTTCCGGCGCGCGTTATGTTCCCATCAGCGCGGACAATCTGGAGCATGACATTGAGTACAGGATCATCAAAGCCTATGAGGATAAGCTGAATTACGATTACAGGCTGTCCTATAACATCATCCGCATCAGCATCAAGCGCACATATGCGCCCCACGTGATCCTGTGTTCCGCCGGGTTTCTGGCGGCAGCGCTGGTTTACACCCTGCTCGCGCTGACAATGGACGGCGCGGCCCGCACCGCGCTGGTGAACAACTGGATCGTCCCGGTGGAAACGCTGTTTGCCAACGCCATGCTGATGATCGGCACGCCGATGACCTTTTTTTCTATTCTGAAAAATCTGCTGGAAACGCACGTGATCGCCGAACGCAGCTCCGGCGCACGCAAGCTGCAGCAAAAAACGGTCGTGACCTCGGCCGCGGCGGTCGTTCTGGCGGTTCTTTTCGGCTTTTTGATCAAGCGGTTTTCCCCCTACATCGGCGGGATGTTCGGAGACTTTGTGATAACCGGCTACACGGGTAAGGATCTGCCGCAGTTGATTTCCTCGCTGCTGCCTTCCGATATTATCGAACCGTTCAAGCTGTTTTCTCCTTACCCGCTGATCCTGCTTTCGTTTCTGATCATTATTGCGCTGCGCTCGGTTGACAATCAGTTCGACCGGCTGAAAAGCGCTGTGGACGCGTGCTATGTGCTGTTCTCGAAAATGCTGAATCTGGTCATCCTCATTCTGCCGGTCTTTTGTTTTCTCGCCTTCCTGCACCTGCTGCTGGAAAAGGGATTTTCCGCTTTGACCGGCGTGCTCATGTGCTGGGGCCTGGTCTTAGCGGGGATCGCGCTTTTATTGTCCCTCTATGCGCTGCGGCTGAAGCTGGCCGGGATCAGGGTGATCTGGTTTATCAAAAAAATCATGCCCATCCTCAAAGAAAACATCATCATCAATTCCGCCATTGACGCCGTTCCCTTCAACATCAGGCAATGCAGCAAGGTCTTCGGGATCAGCAGAAGCTATCTCGAAGACGCCGT
This sequence comes from Oscillospiraceae bacterium, assembly GCA_902796535.1. Classification (GTDB taxonomy): domain Bacteria; phylum Bacillota; class Clostridia; order Oscillospirales; family Acutalibacteraceae; genus UBA8612. Next base: position 3,359 of record CADBPL010000167.1, on the reverse strand, counting down.
CCCCGTTTTGGCGCAGATCAATCTGGACGGCAACTGCTTCATCATCACAGAGATCACGATGCTTCTGATCGTTTCCAGCGGCGCCGCGCTGTCGTGGTGGAATTACCTGCTGCTGGCTGTTTTGGTGGTTTTTCTCTCGTTCGGCGCACCGAATCAGCCCGGCTCAATCCTGATCGGAATGCTGATTATTATGCATTACCTGAATATTTCCGGCTTGCTCCCCGTGGCCATCTACTGCGAGGTTCTGCTGGGCACATTGCAGAATCTGGTCAATGTCGTCGGCGATCTTGTGATTTCGGCCGTTGACAACCGCAAAAGTGTCGCCGCTTCCTGTGCCGCGCAGGCAAAGCCCTGATTCTGTCAAAACCGTCCGAGCCGTTCCCCCGCGCAGCCACGCCGTTCCGGGACGGAAAGCATTGACAAATCCGGCTGAGTCGGATAGAATACTGAAAGACGCTGAGCCGGAACAAATGCGGGCTCAGCGGCCGAACCGTTTTATGCAAAGCGTGCGCCGCCGGTGCGGCGCCGCTGATTCAAGGGAGGAAAACAGGATGCCCCAATCAATCAAACGCGTTTTATCTGTGCTGCTCTGTGCTGCCCTGCTGTTTGGCGCTGCGCCGCTGAACGGTTTTGCAGAGCTGCGTTTTTCGATATTTGATTTTTCCCGGGTCAGGTCGATGCTCGGCATAACGGCGTCCGCCGCAAACGTCATCAAGGGTAACTACGGCGTTTTGTCGTATGAGCTGGATGAGACAACCGGGTGGATCACGATAACCGGCTGCGAAAAAACGGCCGCCGGCGAGCTTGTCATCCCGAAGGAAATCGACGGCCACGCCGTGCGCGCCATCGGGAATTACGCTTTTCGGGACTGCACGCAGCTGACCGGCCTGAACCTTGACGCATTCCGCGGCGTAAAGCTGGAGCTGAACATGAGAATTCTTGACGGCTGTGTGAATGTGAAAACGTTTCAGTTCCAAAAAGGCTGGCAAGCGTATTACAACGAAACAGAAGGCGTCCTCACCGGTTCGAGCGTGGAGGAAATTTCGTTTGAACAGGGCGCGTCAAGAGCGGTCAAGTGCATTGCCTCCAACTGTGCTCAATTAAAAAAGGTCAACCTGCCGGATTCGTTGAAGGAAATCGGCGAGCGCGCCTTCTACAACTGCCCGGCCTTGGAAAGCATCAACATCCCCGATTCGGTCGAAAAGATCGGTTTTCAGGCATTCGCCAATTGCTCCGCGCTGTCCCGGTTCCACTATCCGGCCGCGTTAAAGGAATGCACAACAGCTGCTCAGGGCAGCAGAACCCCCGCTTACTGCGGCCATATCTTTGAAGGGTGCCGCTCACTTCTGAGCATCACGGTGCCGGAAGGGGTCGAGCGCATTCCGGAGTATCTGTTCTGTTATGCAGATTGCGTTGATTTCATCAACCTCCCTTCCAGCCTTGTTGAAATTGCCGATTACGCCTTCTATCACTGTTCTGCTCTGGTCGATATTCAGCTGCCCGACGGGATCAGCAAAATCGGCTCCTACGCTTTTGCCGGGTGCGGCGCCTTATTATCCTTTGTCGCGCCGGAAGCCCTGACTACGATCAAGGGGTATGCTTTTTCGGGCTGCGAAGCTCTGGCCGCCGCGGCGCTGAACCAGAATATTGCGCGCGTTGAAAGCAATGCCTTCCAATCCTGCCCCGCATTGAAAACCGTTTATTACGCCGGGGACGCGGCAGGCTGGGCAAAGGTTGCGTTAAACAACAACACGGCGCTGAAAAACGCCGCCCTCGTTTATCAGGCCGCGCCGGTGTGCATGGAGCCTGATCGGATCGTTGACAGCCATTTTGAGCCGTCCGCCTCGCTTGAATACGACAGCTTTTTCGGGGGGATCCTGACAGACGAAGGAACAACGCGGATGCTTGTTGACCTGAACGAAAGCTCCTTTGCGGAAAACCGCCGCCACACCTTCATCTCCTTCCCCGCCGGGTCAACCGTTACCTACGGCTTCACACGGCCGTTGGCGCTGCCGGAGCGATCCGTTCTTTTTGTCACGACCACCGGCAGCACGCAGGGAACCGCCTCGGTTTATCTGCTGCTTGAAAGCGGCGAAAAAGTGCTGGCCGCCAACGTACAGGGCAGCGCGGAAAGGGCTGCCGTTGTCATCCCTAAGGTGGAAGGGATCGTGACCGGCATACAGATCCTCGGCACCGGTTCCGGCTCAGCCGCCCCCTGGGTCGACGTGATCCGTCTTGCGATCATGGCCAATGAGGCGCAGCCCCCCGTCCCCTGCTGGGGCGATCTCAACGGCGACGGAAAGTTTGATTTGAGCGATATGCAGAAATACGACCGGGTTCGCCGCGGTGTTGAAACGCCGACGCAGGAAGAACGCTGCTTTTTGGACGTGAACCTCGACGGCAAAATCGACGACAATGTTGCGCAAGACCTGCACAACCCGACCACCGCCGACCTGCAAGCGATGAATGAATACCGCCTGGGCAGACTGTATTCGTTCCCGGCCAATGCGCTGGCCGTTTATGATTTTGTGCCGCCGACCAAAACGACCTATTACGTCGGCGAACGCTTCGACCCCGCCGGCATGAAGGTCGTGATCACCAACCGAAACGACCCTGCGGTGAAATATGAACTGACGCAGGGCGTCACAGTGAGCGGTTTCAACGCTTCCCAAACCGGTCAGCAAACCTTGACCGCCTCGTTACGAGGGCTGGAATACCCGTTCACCGTAACGGTCAAAAGCCTGCCGCACGTAAAAAAGGTCGAACTGAGCGACGTGACGATCAACTATAAAGCCACCGCGCAGCTCCAGCCGGTCATCACCGCCGATGAAGGCGCGCAGTACACCGTCAAATACGAATCCTCCGTTGCGCAAATCGCAAAGGTCGATGCAAACGGCAAGGTGACCGGCGCCATGCGCGGCACGGCGGTCATTACCTGCACGGCCACAGATCAAACCGGCGCCGCCGTCAAGGGCACGTGCCGCGTAACGGTCAAATACACCCTTTTGCAGTGGCTCATCATCATCCTGCTCTTCGGCTGGATCTGGTACTGAGCAGCATAGACTCTGTTGAAATCCGGTTTTTCATTCGGACAGCAACAGAGTCTTTTTTTATAAAAACCGGCTCGGCTTCACACCGTCGCTTTGGTTCGATTCAGATTAACAATAAATTCAAAAAACAAAAGTTACAAACGCACAGAGAAATATTGCATTTTTTGGGTTAATCTGCTAAGATAACCTTGGGTATGTTTAACACTGAACGAGGAGGTTTTATGATGAAAGGGAAAAAGATTCTCAGTCTGGTGCTGGCGGTGCTGTTTTTGCTGCCGGGGTTGGGCGTCGGCCTGACCGCGTCGGCAG
>CADBPL010000166.1 GCA_902796535.1 Oscillospiraceae bacterium | reverse complement strand
TGGTGCCTCCGGGCGGAATCGAACCACCGACACGGGGATTTTCAGTCCCCTGCTCTACCGACTGAGCTACAGAGGCAAGTGTGGCGACCCGGATCGGGCTCGAACCGACGACCTCTAGCGTGACAGGCTAGCGTTCTAACCAACTGAACTACCGGGCCATCTCGGTGGTGGGAACAACAGGGCTCGAACCTGTGACCCCTTGCTTGTAAGGCAAGTGCTCTCCCAGCTGAGCTATGCTCCCAACTAAGTGCCGCTCAACAGCGGCAAAACGTAGTATACAACACAACTTCCGGTTTGTCAACATCTTTTTTCAAAAAATTGTAAATAATTATTTCGACAGGCTGTATTTTCCGTTTTGACCCCCTCAAATGTTGTTTTTATAATATGTGTTCAACCCGTCGAGCAGCAGGTTGTAGTCGATGGTAATCTCTCTTTTGCAGTGGCCGACGATGGGGATGGAATAGCCGCCGGTCGCGACGACGCAGGCGAAGCGATCCCCCAATTCATCTTCAAAGCGGTCGATCATGCCGTCGATCATGCAGGCGGTGCCGAAGACGGTGCCGGACTGCATACAGCTGAGCGTTTCGGTGCCAATGGTTTTTTCGGGGGCGGTGATGTTGAACGCGGGCAGCTGCGATGCGCCGCTGGTCAGCGCTTTAACGGAAATGCCCACGCCCGCGGCGATCGTGCAGCCGAGGAAGCTGCGGTCGCTGCTCACGGCAAACAGCTTGGTCGCCGTGCCCAGATCAATGACCAGACAGGGCAGGGGATATTTTTCGATGGCGGCGATGGAGCCGATCAGCATATCCGCGCCGAGCTGATCCGGATTGTCGGTGCGGATCGTCAGCCCGGTGTTGTGCTTTGCGCTCACGTAAAGCGGCTGACAGCCGGTCACGATCTCGATCGCGCCGCCCACGGCAAAGGTGATTTCCGGCACGACGGAGCTGATAACGGCGCCCTGAATATCGGTCGGCTGAATGGTGTAGAGGCTGAACATATTGAGCAGCTCGAACGAGTATTCGTCTTTGGTGCGCTCCCGTCTGGTGGCAAAGCGCGTAACAAAAGTCAGTTCGTCATTGCGAAATACGCCAAGCGTAATGTTTGTGTTGCCGATATCGACCGCCAACAGCATTTAATCCCCTCATTTCAACGGATGCTATCCTATTTTTACCATAAATTTTAAGCTTAGTCAATTATAAACTTGAAATGCCATTTAAGATATGATATAATCACCGTAAATTTTAAGATGGGATGTGTTATTTATGGGAAAAGCGAAAGAAAAAACAAAAGGCTTTGTCGCAGAATTCAAAGAGTTTGTCACAAAGGGCAACGTCATTGACCTGGCCGTCGGCGTGATCATCGGCGCCGCGTTTAAGGCCATCGTCGATTCGCTGGTGAACGACGTCGTCATGCCTGTGATCAGCCTGATTACCGGCGGCCTGAGCTTTGCTACGGAATGGTATCTTCCGCTCGCTTCGGGCGGCAAGGCTGCTTACGCAACATTGAAAGAAGCGCAGGATGCAGGCGTTCCCGTTCTCTATTACGGCAACTTTATTTCCGCTGTCCTCAATTTCCTCATCATGTCCTTTGTCATTTTCCTGTTCGTGAAGGGCATCAACACCCTTCGTTCCAAGCTCGAAAAGAAGCCCGAGGTCGAAGCGGCTCCCACCACCAAGACCTGCCCCTTCTGCTGCACGGAAATTGCGATCGACGCTGTGAAGTGCCCGCATTGCACGGCTGACATTCCGGCGGAAGAAACAGAGGAAAAAGAATGAAAATAGGCTTTATCGGTATGGGGAACCTCGCATCATCCTTGGTGCGGGGTTCCGCTCAAACCGAATACTTTACACAAAACGAATTCTTCGCTTTCGATGTTTACGCGCCGAGCCTTGACGCGGTCAGGCCGCTGGGCGTAACGGCTGTTTCCGGCGCGGAGGAATTGATCCGCACCTGCGACATGGTCGTTTTGGCGATCAAACCGAAGGATTTTCCGGCTCTGCTCACCGAGCAGAAGGCGGCGTTTGCGGCGGCCGATCCGTTCCTTGTTTCGGTCGCGGCCGGCCTTCCGATTTCTTTTATTACCGAAACCCTTGGCTTTGACGCGCGCGTGGCCCGCATCATGCCTAATATCAACGCTTCTGTCGGCGGGGCGGCCACGGCCGTTGCGTGCAGCGACCGTGTGACGAAGCAGGAAAAAGAAGCGCTGTTCGGCTTTTGCCGTTCGTTTGGCGGCGCCTATGAGCTGGACGAAGCGCTGTTCTCGATTTTTTCCGTGATCGCCGCGTGTTCGCCCGCTTTCACTTATATGTATATCGACGCGCTTGCCCGCGCTGCGGTGAAGTTCGGCATGAAAAAAGACCTTGCGCTTGACATTGCGGCGCAGACCGTGAAGGGGAGCGCGCAGCAGGTTCTGGCCGGCGGGCTGCATCCCTATGATCTGGTCGACCGCGTTTGTTCCCCCGGCGGCACCACCATTGAGGGGGTCACGAAGCTGAGCGAATGCGGCTTTGAGCACGCCGTTCACAGCGCGGTGGAAGCCGCTTATGAAAAAGACTGCAATATGAAGAAGTAAACAGAGAGGTATCAAATGGACATCATCACCATCCGGGAGCTGTTTGAGCACCGGGAAAAGTATTATGATCAGAAAATCGAAGTGTGCGGCTGGGTGCGCAGCGTGCGTGCCTCCAAGGCCTTTGGCTTTATCGTGCTCAATGACGGCACGTTTTTTGAGCCGCTTCAGATCGTCTTTCACGACAATATGGCGAATTTCGACCGCATTTCCAAATTGAACGTCGGCTCCGCCATTATTGCGCGCGGCACGCTTGTTGCCACACCCGACGCGCAGCAGCCGTTTGAGATCCAGGCGGATGAGATCGATGTGGAAGGCGCTTCCACACCCGATTATCCGCTGCAGAAAAAGCGCCATTCGCTCGAATATCTGCGCACCGTGACCCATCTGCGCGCCAGAACCAACACCTTCCAGGCGGTGTTCCGTGTGCGCTCGCTCATCGCGTTTGCGATCCACAGCTTTTTTATGGAGCGCAATTTTGTCTATGTTCACACCCCGCTCATCACGGGCAGTGACTGTGAGGGCGCGGGCGAAATGTTCCGCGTGACCACGCTCGATCTGGACAACCTGCCCAGAACGGAGGACGGAGCGGTCGATTTTTCGCAGGATTTCTTCAATAAGTCCACGAACCTGACCGTCAGCGGCCAGCTCAACGGCGAGACCTACGCCATGGCGTTTCGCAACATCTACACCTTCGGCCCGACCTTCCGCGCGGAAAACTCCAACACCACGCGCCATGCGGCGGAATTCTGGATGATCGAGCCGGAGATCGCCTTTGCCGATTTGCAGGATGATATGTGCCTGGCCGAGGATATGCTCAAATACGTCATCCGCTACGTGCTCGAGCACGCGCCGGAGGAAATGGCGTTTTTTGACAAGTTCATTGATAAGGGGCTGCTCGAGCGTCTGCACGGCGTGGTCAATTCCGAATTCGGCCGCGTGACCTACACCGAAGCCATCGAGCTGCTTTCCAAGCATAACGACGAATTTGATTACCCTGTTCATTGGGGGAGCGATTTGCAAACCGAGCATGAGCGCTTCCTGACGGAGCAGATTTTTAAGCGCCCTGTTTTTGTGACGGATTATCCGAAGGAGATCAAGGCGTTTTACATGAAGCTGAACCCCGACGGCAAAACCGTGGCGGCGATGGATTGCCTCGTGCCCGGCATCGGCGAGATCATCGGCGGCAGCCAGCGTGAGGATGATTACGATAAGCTGGTCGCCCGCATGAACGAGCTTGGTCTGAACACGGAGGATTACGGGTTTTATCTCGACCTGCGCAAATACGGCACGGCGCGCCACGCCGGCTTCGGCCTTGGCTTTGAGCGGTGTGTCATGTACCTGACCGGCATGTCCAATATCCGCGACGTGATCCCGTTCCCGAGAACCGTCAACAACTGCGATATCTGAGCAAGACTGTAAGGAGGCGCGATCCGGGCAGAAGAAAGGCTCCACACCTTTTTGCTGCCGGTTCGCTTGACGCTGTTATGAATAAATATGCAAGATTGAGATACCAGCCCTGTCTGCCCCTGGGTGAGGACGGTCGCCGTGTGACCGCAAGCCCGGCGCACGTGGCTTTGTCGCGCCAAGCGGCGGCGGAGGGGATGGTGCTGCTTAAAAACAAAAACGGCGCGCTGCCTCTGAAAAACGGCGAACGGCTTGCGCTGTTCGGCAAGGCGACGGTCGAGTATATCAAGGGCGGCGGCGGAAGCGGCGACGTTTATCCGCCGTTCGTGTGCAATATTGCCGATGGATTTGCCCAAAAAGGCGGGCGTTTCAGCGTTTGTCAGCCGCTGCTTGATTTTTACAAAGCCTATGTGGAAACGGAACAGAAAAACGTGCTGACCGACGAGCAGATCAATGCGACGTGGGATATTGTCAACGCCATGGAATTCTGCCAGAAGCGTGACGATATGACCTACGACACCTTTCAGGCCATGCACGTGAAAGAGGCGGCGGTGCCGGATGAGCTGATCGACGAGGCGGCTTCTTTTGCCGATACGGCCATCATCACGCTCAGCCGTTTTTCCGCGGAGGGAACCGACCGCAGGCCGATCCCAGGCGACTATTATCTGTCCGAGCTGGAGCGCGACCTGATCCGCAAAGCGGGGGAGCGTTTCCAAAAGGTCGTTGTTGTGCTGAACAGCGGCGCGGTGCTTGACTGTGAACCGCTTGCCGAAAACGACGGGGTCGACGCCGTTCTGCTCGGCTGGCAGGGCGGCATGGCGGGCGGCGCTGCCATTGCCGACGTGCTTTGCGGCGACGTTTGCCCGTGCGGCAAACTGCCCGATACCATCGCGAAGAGCTATGACGCCTACCCGACAAAGGATGATTTTGTCGAAGATCTTCACTATCTGAATTATACGGATGACATTTATGTCGGTTACCGCTATTTTGCCACGATCCCCGGTGCGGCGGACGCGATCCGCTATCCGTTCGGGTTCGGGCTTTCTTATACCTCTTTTGCCCTTGCGGGCGCTGTGTGCGGCGAGCAGGACGGCGTCATCACGGCCGCGGTTCGCGTGACCAACACGGGCAAAGTCAGCGGCAGAGAAGTGGTGCAGCTTTATTATTCTGCGCCGCAGGGCAGGCTCGGTAAGCCCGCGCGGCAGCTTGCCGCTTTTGCCAAGACAAAACGGCTTGCGCCCGGCGAAAGTGAGACCGTGGCGCTGAGCTTTGCCGTGAACAGCATGGCGAGCTTTGACGATCTGGGCAAGGTCGCCGCCTCCGCCTATGTGCTCGAAAAGGGCGATTACGCGTTTTATCTCGGCGTTTCTTCCGCCGAGTGCAACAAGCTTGATTTTGTTTATACCGTGCGGGAAGACCGCATTACGCAGCAGCTTACCCGGCTGTGCCGCCCGTTCAAATTACCCAGGCGGATGCTGGCCGACGGCAGCTTTGAAGTGCTGCCGATGGGGGAGGAGACCCATGCATTGGGCAGGCAGCAGCCCTGCAGCGCGCAGGCGCCCGAAAAGCCGGTGCCGTTTGACGAAGTCGGCACGGCCTGCACGATGGATGAATTTGTCAAACAGTTTACGGACGAAGAGCTGATGGATTTTGTCGGCGGTCAGCCGCCCACCGGCGTTGCGAACACCGGCTGCTTCGGCGGTTTAAAGCGCCTTGACGTTCCCGCTGCCGCTACGGCGGACGGGCCTGCCGGGCTGCGTCTGGCAAAGGATACCGGCATTCCGACCACCGCCTGGCCCTGCGCCACGCTTTTGGCTGCCACATGGGACGTGGATCTGGTTTACCGTGTCGGTCGCGCGGCGGCGACGGAGATTCGCGAAAACAATATTGCGATCTGGCTTGCGCCCGCAATGAACATTCACCGTGATCCGTTGTGCGGGCGGAATTTTGAGTATTATGCCGAGGATCCGCTGCTGGCGGGCAAGATTGCAGCTGCCGCGGTGTGCGGCATTCAGTCGGCCAGGGTTGCCGTTTCGCTCAAACATTTTGCGTGCAACAACAAGGAGGTCAACCGTTACGGCTGTGATTCCCGCGTGTCTGAACGCGCGCTGCGCGAGATCTATCTCAAAGGGTTCGAGATCGCTGTAAAGGAGGCCGATCCCTGGACGATCATGACCTCCTACAACCTGATCAACGGGCAGCATACCTCCGAAAATTATGAACTGATCACCGGCATTCTGCGCGGCGAATGGGGCTTTCGCGGCATGGTGGAAACGGACTGGGGCGTCAAAAACGACCCGGTGCAGGAAGTGCTTGCCGGAAACGACATGAAAATGCCTGTCGGTTATCCGGCCGATCTCAAGGAGGCGCTGGAGGACGGCAGGCTGACCCGTGCCGATCTGGAGGTGTGCGTGAAGCGCATTCTTGAAATGATTGAAAAATTAGCGGATTGATTCGTTTTCGTAATGTTAAATTGAGAATCATTTTTTTGCGAAAAAAGTCGATGATTCTAAAAATAATGGTTGACTTTTTCAGGCTTTGGCACTATATTTAAATTTATACAGTAGTTTAACGGAGAGGGGCTGTAAATTGAAAAAAAACGTTATCATTGATTTGCAACATATATCCGTCTCTTTTGACGGAGAACCAATATTGAAAGATCTGAACCTTTACATTCGTGACAAGGAGTTTATCACGCTCCTGGGTCCGTCAGGCTGCGGCAAAACGACCACGCTGCGCGTGATCGCGGGCTTCATTGAGCCGGACGATGGAAAGGTTATTTTTGATAATAAAGAAATCAATGGTGTACCGCCGCACAAACGGCAGGTTAACACCATTTTTCAGCGTTATGCGCTTTTCCCGCATTTGAACGTTTTTGAGAACATTGCGTTCGGTTTGCGCATCAAAAAGGCCGGCAAAGACGAGGTCAACCGCACAGTGGAGCAGATGCTTGAGCTGGTCAATCTCAAGGGCTTTGAAAAGCGTAACATCCAGTCTCTTTCCGGCGGGCAGCAGCAGCGCGTCGCCATTGCCCGCGCGCTGGCGAACCGCCCGCGCGTGCTGCTGCTGGATGAGCCGCTCGGCGCGCTGGATCTGAAGCTTCGCAAGGATATGCAGGTTGAATTAAAAAATATTCAGCAGCAAATGGGCATTACGTTCATCTACGTCACGCACGATCAGGAAGAGGCGCTCTCCATGTCCGACACGGTCGTGGTTATGAACAACGGCGTCATTCAGCAGATCGGCTCGCCCATTTCGATTTATAACGAACCCCAAAACGCTTTTGTGGCGGATTTTATCGGCGAGAGCAATATCCTCGACGGCGTGATGCGCCGTGATTTTGTGGTTGATTTTTCCGGCCGCCGCTTCGACTGCCTTGACGAGGGCTTTGCCGAAAATGAAAGCGTCGACGTGGTCGTCCGTCCGGAGGATGTGATCGTCTGCCCGCCGGAGCAGGGGATGCTCAAGGGCGAGGTCACCTCGATCACCTTCAAGGGCGTCCATTTTGAAATCATCGTGGATATCGGCGGCTTTAAGTGGATGATCCAGACCACCGAATTCCACGAGGTCGGCAAAAACATCGGCCTGCGCATTGAGCCGGATTCCATCCACGTGATGAAAAAGAGCGAGTATTCCGGCCTTTACGGCGATTACAGCTCGTTCAGTGAGGAGTTTGACGAATTATCCGACGC
>CADBPL010000165.1 GCA_902796535.1 Oscillospiraceae bacterium | reverse complement strand
CAATGGAACGCCGGGGGCGGCGTTCCCTGCAAATGCCCCGCACGGTGATCGACCTCGATTGCCGCGCGGGTTTTTACGTTACGAAGAAAAAAGCTCATGTTCGACTGTTTGCGGGATGCACGTTCTTGCAGGGCGGCAGGAATCGGTGCGTCAGCCGCCGGCAGGTTTCCTTTGCTGCGCTCACCCGACGGGCTGATTCTGTGGCTCGGTCAAAAAAGCACTCGCTTCTCCTTTTGCCTCGTCTCCCCTGCAAGGGGAGGTGGCGCGGCGTGAGCCGTGACGGAGGGGTCAAAAAGCTTGCTTTTGCACAAGCCTGCCGTTGGCGCTGTCTGACAAGCGCGGCACGTAAGAATGCGTAAGGAACGGCAACAACAAAGCGCGCCATTACGTTTTTTCCGGCTCCCTTGTGTAAAGGCGCGAAGCGACTGTGAGATTGCTTATTCGTGCAGAAAAACCGAGCACAGGCAACTCCGAAACCCGGAACGGCCTGTGCTGTTTCATTTTATTCATTTGTTTCCGGCGCTTTTTCGATTTCAAAATAAAACGCCACGCCGTTGTCGCGGTTCTCCACGCCGTAGGGCGCCTTGTGCAAATCGAGGATGGCCTTGCTGATGGACAGCCCCAGCCCGTAACGCCCCTGCGCGCGCGAGTGGGCTTTGTCCGCGCGGTAGAAGCTTTGCCAGATGTTCGGCAGCTCTTCCTGCGCGATCGGCTGCCCGGTGTTGAACACCGTGACGCGGTAACGGTTCTCTTTTTCTTCGGCGGTGATCTCCACGCGCTTTTCACCTTCCGCGTGGGAAAGCGCGTTGGACACAAAGTTGTGCAGCACCGTCGCCAGCTTTTCCGGGTCGCCGTAAGCCGTGAGCTGCGGCGGGATTTCCGCGCTGAGCCGAACCCCGTTTTCCTGCGCGAGTATTTCATAGGAGCCGATGCTTTCCGTGACAAATTCGCGCAAATCAAACGCCTGCTGCTCCAGCCGGTACGCGCCCGCTTCGTATTTGGACAGCTCCAGCATACTGTTCACCAGCTGGTTCATTTTGCGCGTTTCCTCCATGATGACGTCGCAGTATTCGCTGTTGGAGGAGGCGTTGTGGCTGACGCCGAGCTTCAGCCCCTCCGCGTAGCCGTGAATGATGGCGATGGGCGTTTTCAGCTCGTGCGAGGCGTTGGAAACAAACGCCTTGCGCATATTTTCCAGCTGCCGCTCGTGCTCGATGTCGGCTTCGAGCCGTTCGTTTTTTTCTTTCAGGTCGCGCAGGGTGCGGTCAAGGGAAGCGGACAGGGTGTTGATGTTTTCGCTCAGTTCGCTGAGCTCATTGTTGGCTTTCGCCGTGCATTTTTGCGAAAAATCCATGTTCGCCATATCGCGCGTGACGCGGTTCATTTCGCGGATGGGGTCGGTAAAGCGGCGCATGAACAGATACAGCGCGACGATGATGAGCAAAAAGGTCGCGCCCGCGATCAGGCTGACCTGCCGCGTGGTGGCGTTGGCGGTGTTGTTGATGAAATCAAGCAGCGACGAAACGCGGACCGCGCCGCCGTCTTCAAGCCGGGTGGTGTAGGTCAGATATTCCATGTCTCGGCTTAAGTCCCGCTGGATTTCAAACACGCCGTATTTGTCCTGCGCAATGGCCTTGACCGTAACGCGCCGGCTTTTGCCGAGCAGGGAACGGAACCCCTCCGTATTGCTCGAATCCAGCCATTCCGCGGCAAAACGGTTGACCATGGTGTCATAAATCAAAACGCCGTTCGCGTTGTAAATCTCGATCTCAACATTTGATTTCGATTCGATCGCATTCAGTTTTTCGGCCGGCTGTTCCTCATTTGTCGCTGTCAGCGCCGCGATCTCCCGGCCGGAATCCGCCAGCAGCCGCTTTTGCCTGTTTTCGTACAGCGTGTAGGAAAAGCGGGAATTGAGCAGCAGAATGCTCAGCAGCCCGACCAGCACCGTTACGGAGGTGATGACCGCCAGCTGGATGCGCAGCGGCCGCGGCTTGGTCAGCCACCGCCTGATTCCGGCAAAAAAAGCTTTCATTTGCTTCCTCCCTTTTAAGGCGTGCGCCGCCATTTGCGCGGTGTTGCCTTAAGCTTCGATTTTGTAACCGGCGCCGTAAACGGTTTTCAGATGCCGGTTGCCCCAGTCGCCCAGCTTTGTGCGCAGCCGCGCCATGTGGGAATCGACCGTGCGGATATCGCCCTCATAGTCAAAGCCCCAGATGTCGTCCAGCAGCTGCTCCCTGGTGAACACCCGCCCGGCGGAGGAGAGCAGCTTGAGCAGCAGGTTGTATTCCTTGAGCGTCAGCTCCAGCGCTTTGCCGTTGAGCGTTACCTCATGGGCGGCCTCGTTCACAACAAGGGAATCCAGCGCGCTGCGCTTGTTGGCGGCAGGGTCGCCCCCGGCGCGCTTGAGCAAAGCGGCAACGCGCTTCATCAGCACGCTTGGGCTGAACGGCTTGGTCACATAATCGTCCGCGCCGACGTCAAAGCCCATGAGCTCGTCGAACTCCTCGCTTCGCGCCGTGAGCATTAAGACGGGCACGGCGCTGGTTTTGCGGATTTCGCGGCAGACCGCCCACCCGTCCAGGTTCGGCATCATCACGTCCAGGATCAGCGCGGAAACGTCCGGATGCTCGCGGAACAGCGCCAGCGCCACGTCGCCGTCGTCGGCCTGAAGCGTTTCATATCCTTCGTTTTGCAAAAAATCGCACACCAGACGGCGAATGTGCGCCTCGTCGTCGGCCACAATGATTTTTTTCATAAATATTTCGCCTCTTTTCCTTCTTCATGTTATCACATTCCGGCCTTTGCCGCAATATCCTCAGCCTCTTCTTCCATTAAAAAACACGGCTTTGTTGTATGATTGTCAAACCTGTAACATATTTATGAATAAATAACAAGCGCGCTGCGCATGGTGCGGCGCTGCCTTGAACGGTCAAGATAGGAGAAGAAAGATGGAAGAATTTGACGAAACTTACGCCGCCACAAGGCTCGGCTCCGTGCGGAAAAAGAAAGAAAAAAAGAGGGACTGGCTGGTGCGGCTTTCCGTGGCGCAGCTTGTGCTGGCGCTGCTCGGCGCGGCGCTGCTGCTCACGGTGTCGAGGGCGGCGCCGAAAACCTTTGAAAACCTGCGTGTTTCGTTTGAGCGGATCATGAGCCGCGATATGAGCGCGGACGAAGTGCTCCAAACCCTCCGGCAGGGCGCGGAAAAGCTGCAGCTGCCGCTTGTTGAGGAAACGAGCGGGGAACCGGAAAAAGACCGGCAGCTGCGCCCGGAAGAAACGAGCGCGGAGCAGGATGAAAAGGAGACGCACGCGCAGGAAACGGACGCGGATCACGAAGAAGCGCTGCAAACGCCGTCGGTTGCGGAAACGGGCGAGGCGGTGGGTGGTGAAAACAGCGCGAACGCCTGCTTTGCACCCATCTGCTCCACCGTCGCCATGGTGACGCCGACCGAGGGCAGGATCAGTTCCCCGTTCGGCTATCGCGTTCACCCCATCACCAAAAAATACGGCATTCACAACGGCGTTGATATCGCCGCGCCGGAGGGGTCGCCGATCGCCGCCGCCTTCAACGGCACGGTGGAGGAGATCGGCTATAATGAAAAGCGCGGCAATTACATCGTTCTCAGCCACGGCGCCAACACCCGAACGCTTTATCTGCACTGCTCCGAGATTTTTGCGGAAAAGGGGGCGGTGATCCGCGCCGGTGAGATCATTGCCGCGGTCGGCCGCACTGGGTGGGCGACCGGGCCGCACCTGCACTTTTCCATCACCATCAACGGCGTTTACTATAATCCGGCGTGGCTGATGCCATGAGGTTTTGCATCAAAGAGTGCCGGATAAGGATCAGCTTCTTTTTCTTTTTAACGGTCTGTCTGGCGCTGATCCTCGACAAAACCAACACGGCGGTGCTGGCGCTGGCGGCGGCCGGCGTTCACGAAGCGGGGCACCTGCTTTGTATGCTCGCGTTCGGGGAGCGGCCCGCCTGCGTGCGTGTGGAGCCGTTCGGGTTTTGCATCACCCGTGTGCCGCGCGGCGGCTACCGGCAGGAGATGCTGATCGCGCTGGCGGGCCCGGCGGCAAACCTGCTGGCGGCGCTGCTGCTGTTTCTTGCGGCCAGGCTGTGCCACACCGCGTGCCTCAACCGCGCCATCCTCGTCAACCTGTCGCTGGCGGCGTTCAATCTCATCCCCATCGAGCCGCTCGACTGCGGCCGCGCGGTGTTTTGCCGGCTGTGCTGCCGCACCGATTCCGCCCGCGCGGAGCGCATCGTGTTTTTTGTGGGCGTTTTCTTTCTCATTCCGCTGACCGTGATCGGCTTTTTGGTGCTGATCAAAAGCCGCTACAACGTCACTTTGCTGCTGGCGGGGGCATATTTGGCCTGTACACTCTTGAAAAAAAGATAAAAACCGTGTAATATACATTTATGCCATACATTCATTGCGGAGGAAGTTATGCTTTCAAAAAAAGTGGAGGATATCCTGCTGTCGGTGCAAAAGCCCGGGCGTTACACGGGCGGCGAGCTGAACAGCGTGATGAAAGACAAAGACAAGGTCGATATTCGCTATGCGTTTTGTTTTCCGGATACCTATGAGGTCGGGATGTCGCACCTGGGCATCAAGATCCTGTATTCTCTGGTGAACGCCCGGGAGGACGCGTGGTGCGAGCGCGTGTTCGCGCCGTGGGCGGATATGGAAGAAAAAATGCGTGAAAACGACATTAAGCTCTATGCGCTCGAAAGCGGCGACGAGCTGAAGTCATTCGACGTTATCGGCTTCACGCTCCAATATGAGATGTGCTACACAACGGTGCTGAACATGCTCGATCTGGCCGGTCTGCCGCTGCACAGCGCCGAACGCACCGCGCTCACGCCGCTGGTCATTGCGGGCGGCCCGTGCGTGTGCAATGCCGAGCCGCTGGCGGATTTTATCGACCTGATGCTGCCCGGCGAAGGGGAAGAAGTGACCAACGACCTGATCGATTTGCTCAGGGAGCATAAGAAAAAAGGCTCCTCCAAGCAGGAATTCCTGCGCGCGGCGGCGCAGATCCCCGGCGTTTATGTGCCCTCTCTTTATGACGTTGCCTACTGCGAAGATGGCACGGTGAAAAGCATCACCGCCAAAGACGGCGCGCCGCAAAAGGTGACCAAGCGCATCGTGTCCGATCTGAACAACGTGTTTTTTCCGGCCGATTTTATTGTGCCGTCCATCGAAATCATCCATGACCGCGCGGTGGCCGAGGTGTTCCGCGGCTGTATCCGCGGCTGCCGCTTCTGCCAGGCGGGCTACATCTACCGCCCGATCCGCGAAAAGCACGCCGACGTGGTCAACCGCGACTGCAAGAATATCTGTGATTCCACCGGCTATGACGAGGTGTCGCTGTGTTCGCTGAGCACGAGCGACTACACCGAGCTGGAGCCGCTTTTGAACGCCCTGCTGGACTGGACGGAGAAGGAGCGGGTGAATATTGCCCTGCCGTCGCAGCGCGCCGACCGGTTTTCGGCCGAACTGACCGAACGGCTGAGCAGCGTGCGCCGCAGCGGCCTGACCTTTGCGCCCGAAGCCGGCACCCAGCGCCTGCGCGACGTGATCAACAAGAACATTACCGAGGAGGAGATCCTGCGCGCCTGCCGTCAGGCGTTTGAAGCCGGGTGGACAAGCGTGAAGCTCTATTTCATGCTCGGCCTGCCGACGGAAACCGATGAGGATATCGTTGCCATTGCGCAGATGGCGCAGCGGGTCGTGGACGCGTTTTATCACAACCCGAACAAGCCTAAGGGCAAGAGCGTGAACGTCAGCATCAGCGTTGCGCCCTTTGTGCCAAAGCCCTTTACGCCGTTTCAGTGGGAGGCGCAGGACAGCAGGGAAGAGCTGCTGCGCAAGCAGCAGCTGCTGATCGCCTCCTTCACCAGCAGGAAGATTTCGCTCAGCCGCCACAACACCGATATCAGCTTTTTGGAAGGGGTTCTGGCGCGGGGCGACCGGCGGCTTTCCGCCGTGATCGAAACAGCCTGGCGCAAGGGCTGCCGGCTCGACGGCTGGAGCGAGTTTTTTAACATTGATACATGGCTGGAAAGCTTTGCGGCATGTGGGCTCGACCCGGCGTTTTACGCCAACCGGGTGCGCAGCACCGAAGAAACGCTGCCGTGGGATCATCTGGATTACGGCGTGACCGGGGCGTATCTGGTGCGGGAGCACGCCAGAGCGCATGAGGGCGTCACCACGCCGCACTGCCGCGTGCATTGCGCCGGCTGCGGCGCCAACAAGCTCAACGGAGGGAACTGCGATGCGTTCGATCAGAGTAACGCTTGCCAAAAAGGGCAGAGCTAAATACCTGTCTCATCTGGATATGCAGCGCTGTATGATGCGTGCGGTGCGCCGCGCCGGGATCGATCTGTGGTACACGGAGGGCTTCAACCCGCACCCGTACCTGACCTTTGCGCTGCCGCTGCCGCTGGGCGTTGAAAGCGAGAGCGAGCCGGTCGAGATCCGGCTGGAAGGGGAGAGCACGAACGAAGAGGTGTTTCGGGCTTTGTCCGCCGTGATGCCGGAGGGGATCGAGGTCGTGTCCGTTCAGGATTCGACCGCCAAGCCCAACGAGATCGCCTTTGCGCAGTATCGGATCGTGCTGCAGGCTGTGCCCGGGCTGGCGGAAAGCATCCGTCAGGCGCTTTCTTCCGGCGAATTGCCGGCCGAAAAGCTGGGCAAGGCCGGGCACAAAAAAGCGATGAAGCAGATCAACTGCTGCGACCTGATCGGCAGCGTGACCGTGGAGGAAGCGGACGGCACGGTCGAAATGAACGCCGTGCTCGCTGCGGGCAGCCAGCAAAACCTCAGCCCGCTGCTGCTGCTGGACGCGCTGAGCGCCAAAACGGGGGAGGGGCTGAAATGCCTTTCCGTTGTGCGCAAGGGCCTGCTGAAAAAGGATTACACAAAATTTTAAAAAGGATTACACAAAATTTTAAAAAAAGCTTGCATTTCAAAACGCATTGTGTTATTATATTCAAGCGTTTGTTGTCCGTCATGATCCGTGACGGGAATTAATGCAAAATCATTAAGGCTGGCGGTCCTCTTTCGCAACCCGATACGAACGCCTGAAAATTTTAACGGAGGAACTTAAAATGGACGCACTCAAACTCATTGCGCAAGACAGCATCAAGGCCGAAAAGCCGGTCGCCGAAGTCGGCGATACCGTTCGTGTCGACGTCAAGATCCGTGAAGGCGAAAGAGAAAGAATCCAGGCCTTCGAGGGCATCGTCATTGCCCACAAGGGCAGCGGCGTTTCCGAAACCTTCACCGTTCGCCGCATTTCCTACGGCGTCGGCGTGGAAAAGGTTTTCCCGATCCATTCCCCGAACGTGGCCGCTGTGACCACCGTTCGCAAGGGTAAGGTTCGCAGAGCGAAGCTCTATTATCTTCGCGACAGAGTCGGTAAGGCTGCAAAAGTTAAGCAAAGCATTAAATAATTCACCCAAAATTGTGAAAAATCAGGAACAAGGCTTGTACTTGTTCCTTTTTTTTGTTATAATACTAAATTAGATACGTATAGCTTTCCGAACATGACGGCAGGTGGTGTGGCTTTGATCATCCGTGAATACAATATCTATTATGAAGTTCCGAAGGAACCGGACAAGCGCGAAAAGAGAGCGCAGAGCAGCTTTGACTGGATCCAGTCGCTCGTGTTCGCCATGACGATCCTGACGGTTCTGTTTACGTTTTTCATTCGCCCGGTCGAGGTGGTGGGCGATTCCATGCTGCCCACGCTGCAGGACGGCAACTGGCTGCTGGTTTCCGCCTTTGACCGTTCGCCCGGGCAGGGCGAGATCGTCATTGTCACGCAGCCCAACAAGACCGAGAGCGGTGAGCCGATCATCAAGCGCGTGATCGCGCTGGGCGGGCAGACGGTCGACATTGATTTTGTCAACGGCGTCGTCACGGTCGACGGGCAGGCGCTCGAGGAACCGTACATCAACGAGCTGACCAATCGCAAGCTCGACCTTTCCTTTCCGCTGACCGTGCCCGAAGGCAAGCTTTTCGTCATGGGCGACAACCGCAACCGCTCGCTTGACAGCCGTTCCGCGCGCATCGGGTTCATCGACACCCGTTATGTGCTCGGCCATGTGCTGCTTCGCATCAAGCCGTTCGGCAACCCGCAATATGTTCGTTATTCTCAAAAAGGAGTGTCGTAATTATGGAAGAAAATAAGGCGTTTAACGAAGCTATGGAACCGGAGCGCGCCCCGGCGCAGGAGCCGAAAAAGCAAAAGATGACGCTCGATCAGGCTTTGGTTGAGATCGTGTCGGTGCTTTCCACCTCCATCATCGCCATCATGATCATTTTCACCTTTGTGTTCCGCATCGTCGGCGTGATCGGCCCGTCCATGCAGCAGACCCTGCATGAGAATGACTGGCTGCTTGTCAGTGCGTTCAATTTTAAGCACGACCGCGGCGATATCGTCATTATCACCCAGCCCAACAACATCATCGGGATGCAGAGCGAGCCGATCGTCAAGCGCATCATCGCCGTGGCGGGGGATAAGCTGGACATTGATTTTGAGAACGCGGCCGTTTACGTCAATGACAAAAAGATCGATGAGCCCTACCTCAACACGCCGACGACCGACGACGAGGGCGCTTTCGATTACCCGGTGGTCATTCCCGAAGGCAAGGTTTTCGTCATGGGCGACAACCGCCAGCATTCCACCGACAGCCGCTCCACCCTGATCGGCCTGATCGATGAACGCTACATACTCGGCCAGGTTCGTTTCCGCTTTTCTCCGTTCAATCAGATGAAATACTTCAGCGATTACCGCTATGAGTGAGCTCCTGAGCGTTCTGTAATATCTGTTGCAGCAAAGGGAGTGGAGCAGGTTGAAAAGAGATGAAACGGTCGATGTTGCCAAGGGTCTGGGGATACTTCTTGTCATTCTGGGGCATCTGGCCTATTATAAAGGGATCCCCTTCCGGTTTATTTTTGCGTTTCATATGCCCCTGTTTTTTGTGCTGATGGGGCTGATTTTTCCTTATTCGCTCAGTCTTCAAAAGTATGGGCACAAGGCGCAAAAGCTGCTTCTTTCCTATTATCTGTTCCTGTTTATCGGCGTGTTCATCACGTTTGGCGTGCCGGGCCTGCGCAAATCGTTTGCTCTTGACGGCACTGCCGCCCGCTTTCTGCTTTTTGAATTCCAGCCGGAATGCTTTCACGTCGGTCAGCTCTGGTTTCTCATCGATTCGCTGATGGTGATCACGCTCTACTTCCTTTTCAGCAAGCTTGCGTTTCTGCCCAAAAAGCTCAGCCCCAAAACAAAGGGTGTGATCCTGACCGTCGTGATCTTTGTGCTGGGCGTCGGCGGGCTCGTCGTTTTCAATAAAACGGACAATGCGTTTTGCATCCCGGTTCTGAACATCAAAGCCTTCATGCGCCCGGCGCTGCCGATCCCGGATCTGCCGCTGAAATTAGACACGGCGGTCTGTGCGCTGCTGTTTTTCTACATCGGCGTTCTGCTCAACAAAAGCGGCTTCAAGAATAAGATTTACGGCTTGAAAACCGGGTACAAGATCGGCGGCATTGTGCTGTTCGGGCTCATCACGTTCGCCGTATCGCGCCTGAACGAGCCGGTCAACATTTGCGATTGCCAGTTCGGCAACCCCGTTTTTTATCTGGTCGGCAGTCTGAGCGGCGTGCTGATGACCATTCTGACCGCCTGTGTGCTGAGCAGGGGCTTCGTCAAGCGCCTCCTTGCTTATATCGGGCAGAATTCGCTGCTGATTTTTTCCGTCCATTCTTTTCTCATTTTGATTTATACGGCAATCATCAACAGGCTCTTCGATCAAAACTATCAGGGCATGCAAATGCCGTTCCGCTTTGCGCTCGTCGGTCTTTTGTTCGTGGTGCTCACGGTTTTGCCGATCGTTGCCGCCAAGCTCTTTGTTCAGCAAAGGGTGACGCGAGCCTGTCGGAAAGAGGTGACTTAAATGAAGCGTGACAACGTTGTCGACATTTCAAAAGGGATCGGCATTATGTTTGTCATTCTGGGGCATTTTGTGTTTTTCAACAGTATGCCCTTCAAGTTCATATTTGCCTTTCATATGCCGCTGTTTTATGTGCTGATGGGCATGATCTTTCCCTATGAGCTGTCGGGTCGAAAATACCTGCACAAATCCAAAAAGATCCTGCTTTCCTTCCTGCTGTTTCTGGCGGTGGGCGCGGCGATCACCTTTGCCTTCCCGCCCTTCCGGGCGCTCTTTTCCTTTGATGCAAAGGCCAGACATCTGTTGTTTTATGAGCTCCAGCCGGAGTGCTTTCACGTCGGCTCCCTTTGGTTCCTGTTCAACGCGTTTGTGGTGATCACGCTGTATTTTCTGCTCAGCAGGCTCGTGTTTCTGCCCAAACGGCTTGATCCGAAGACCAAAGAGACCGTTCTGACGGTCGTTATCCTTGTGTTGGGGGTCGCCGGCGTTCTGCTGTTCAACAGAACCCAAGGCGCGTTCCGCATTCCGATCACGGAGGAAGCGCCGGATCTGCCGCTGAAGCTGGATACGGCGATCAGTGTTTTGCCGTTTTTCTATCTCGGCGTCCTGCTCAATAAGAGCCGTTTTAAATGTAAGCTCTACGACATGAAGCCCGGGCTTCAGATCGTCGGCGCCGTTTTGGCGGGCGCCGTCCTGTTCATTGTGTCGTGGCGCAATCAATACGTGAACGTTTGCAATTGCTTTTTCGGCAACCCCGTATATTTCTACATCGGCAGTCTGAGCGGCGTTTTGATGGTGATCCTCGTTTCGTCCGCTTTGAGTCGGATCAAGCTGTCAAGGGTTTTTGCCTACTACGGCAGGGATTCGCTGCTGAGCTTTGCGCTCCATTCCTTCCCCAACCAGATCTATGCCATCGTGCTCAACAAATTTTTGGGGCAGGCTTACGGCTACCTGTATATGCCGCTGCCCTGGGCGCTGCTCGGCGTTCCGGCCGTTTTGCTCATGTTAGCGCCGATCATCCTCGTCAAGAACTACGGCTTGAAGCGCCTGACAAATTGGAAAAAAGCAAGGAATCATAATGGCAAACAAGAATAAAAAAGAAGAACCTTCCAAAAAAATCGTATATAACTGGTTCCCCGGCCACATGGCGAAAACGCGGCGGCAGATCAAAGAAAGCCTGCCGATGGTGGACGCTGTGACCGAACTGCTCGACGCCCGCGTGCCCATGAGCAGCCGCAACCCGGAGCTTGACGAGCTGACCGGCAGCAAGCCGCGCATCGTTCTGCTCAACAAGTGCGACATGGCCGATGAAAAGGCCACGGCGCAGTGGCTGGACTGGTTCGCCCAAAAGGGCACGGCCGCCATGGCGGTGGATTGCCGCAGCGGCAAGGGGCTGCAGGGCTACCACGCGCTGGTGCGCCGCGTTCTGGCGGAGCGTATCCGCCTCAACGAAGAAAAAGGAATGCCCGGCAAGCCGCTTCGCATTATGGTCGTCGGCATTCCCAACACGGGCAAATCCTCGTTCATCAACCGCTGCGCGGGCTTCGGCAAGGCGCAGGTGGCCGACCGCCCCGGCGTGACCCGCAGCAACAAATGGTTCGTGATCGGCAACGGCATCGAACTGCTCGACACGCCCGGCGTGCTGTGGCCGAAGTTTGAAGACCCCGACGTCGGCGACCGCCTTTCGTTCATCGGTTCCATCAAGGATGAGGTCGTGGATTGTGAAACCATGGCGGTTCGCCTGCTGGAGGTGCTGGCGCGCGATTATCGGCAGCAGCTGATGACGCGCTATAAATTAGACGGGATCGACGGGCTTGCGCCATACGAGCTGCTTGAACGGATCGGACGCAGGCGCGGGATGCTCATCAGCGGCGGCGAGATCGACACCGAGCGCACCGCCGTGATGCTGCTGGATGAATACCGCGCCGGCAAATTGGGGCGCATCACCCTGGAAAGGCCGTGTGACTATGCCTGATTATTCGTTTGAAGACGCGGCGCGCGCCGGGGGCTTCACGCCGGTTTGCGGTGTGGATGAAGCCGGGCGAGGCCCGCTGGCTGGCCCTGTTTGCGCCGCGGCGGTGATTTTGCCGCCCGGGTGTGAGATCGAAGGGCTGAACGATTCCAAAAAGCTGACCGAAAAAAAACGGGAGGCGCTGT
Source organism: Oscillospiraceae bacterium (assembly GCA_902796535.1). GTDB lineage: Bacteria > Bacillota > Clostridia > Oscillospirales > Acutalibacteraceae > UBA8612. The sequence goes on along the minus strand of CADBPL010000165.1, from coordinate 3,174 downwards.
TTCCGGTCATTCAGCAAAAGGCGCTGGCGTGGTCGGTGGCCTTTGCCGACGTGAACGAGATCGATTCCTTCAACATTTTACAGGCGACCTTTCTGGCCATGCACCGCGCGGTTGAGGGATTATCGCTGCCGGCGGCCTACGCTCTGATCGACGGCAACCGGCTGCCGCCGCTCGCCATTCCGGGCGAAACGGTGGTCAAGGGCGATTCCCGCTCCATGAGCATTGCCGCCGCCTCGGTGCTGGCCAAGGTCAGCCGTGACCGTGTGATGCTGGAGCTTGATCAACAATATCCGCAGTACGCCTTCGCGCAGCACAAGGGCTACGGCACGGCGCTGCATTACGAACGGATCAACGAATTCGGCGTTTCGCCGGTTCACCGTGTGACATTCTTAAAGAATTTAGATGAACATAAAACGAGTTAAGGGCGACGTTGGCGAGGCGCTGGCGGCCCGGTGGCTCAAGCGCCACCGTTACAGGGTTTTGGAGCAAAACTATTCCTGCCGTTATGGCGAGATCGACATCATTGCCCAAAAGGGCGGGCTGCTTTGCTTTGTTGAGGTGAAAACGCGTGAGGTCGGCTCTTACGGCCGCCCCGCGGAGGCGGTGGATTACCGCAAGCAGCAGCGCATCCTCAAAACGGCGAATGTGTATCTGGCGCAGCATCCCTGCGACCTGCAGCCCCGGTTCGACGTGGCGGAGGTCATCACGGATCACGGCAGGTGTTCTGAGATCAATTACATTGAAAATGCATTCGGAGAATAAAGGAGTTTTTGTTTTGAATTACACAAGTACAAGAGATCGGGCCGTCAACGTCGCTTCGGCGGTCGCGATCGCCAACGGCATTTCCAAAGAGGGCGGCCTGTTCGTGCCCACCGAGATCCCGCAGCTGACGCTTGAAGAGATCGGCGCGCTGTCCGGGGTCGATTATCAGTCGCGCGCCCGGGCGATCCTCGGCAGGTTCCTCACCGATTTCACCGCCGAGGAGCTGGCGGAGTGCGTCAGCGGCGCTTACGGCGGCGGAAAATTCAGCAGCGACAAAACCGCGCCCGTTGTGCGGCTGGACGATTCGGCTTATATTCAGGAGCTGTGGCACGGGCCGACCTGCGCCTTCAAGGATATGGCGCTGCAGATCCTGCCGCATCTGCTCACCCGCGCGGCGGCCAAGACCGTGGGCGGCAAAAAGATCGTCATTTTAGTCGCCACCTCCGGCGACACCGGCAAGGCGGCGCTTGAGGGCTTTAAAAACGTGCCGAATACGCAGATCCTCGTGTTTTATCCGAGCGACGGCGTCAGCGCCATGCAGAAACTGCAGATGATCACGCAGGAGGGTGAAAACGTCGGCGTGTGCGCCATCAAGGGCAATTTCGACGATGCGCAAAACGGTGTGAAAGCCATCTTCACCGACGCCGCCGTCGCCAAACTGCTTGATGAAAACGGGATGCAGTTTTCCTCCGCCAACTCCATCAACTGGGGCCGTCTGGCGCCTCAGATCGTTTACTATATTTCCGCTTACTGTGATCTGGTGGCCGACGGCGTGATCAAACCGGGCGACGGGATCAATATCTGCGTGCCGACCGGCAACTTCGGCAATATCTTAGCGGCCTATTACGCCCGTGAAATGGGGCTGCCGGTGAAAAAGCTCATCTGCGCCTCCAACGCCAACAACGTGTTGACCGATTTCCTCAAAACCGGCGTTTACGACCGCAACCGCAGCTTCTTCACCACCATTTCCCCCTCCATGGATATCCTCATTTCCAGCAATCTGGAGCGGCTGCTTTACCACCTGAGCGGCAACGATGATGAAAAGATCCGCGGCTATATGGCGCAGCTGAAGGAAACCGGCCGCTATCAGGTCGACGGTGACATTTTTGCAAAACTGCAATCGCTTTTTGAAGCGGGCTGCTGCGATGATGCGCAGACCAAGGCAACGATCGGCGAAAAATTCCGTGACCGCCATTATCTGTGCGATACGCACACCGCCGTTGCCGTCAGGGTTTATGACGATTACCGCGCTTCTTCGGGCGACCGGACGCCCTGCGTGATCGCTTCCACGGCAAGCCCCTTCAAATTCTGCGCAAGCGTGCTCGCCGCGATCGACCCAACACTGGTCAAGGGCGAGGAATTTGAAATGACCCGGGTGCTCGAACAGACCACGGGCGTGGCCTGTCCGGCTCAGTTAGCGGGTCTGGAAAAGAAAACCATCCGTTTTACAGACGTGCGCGACAAGAACGATATGCGCGCCGCCGTTTATGAAATGCTTCACATTCAGTAACGGTCGCATCACTTTCTCGAAAGGCAACGGTTTTGTCATGTCACTTTTTGCAATCGGGGATACCCATTTGTCATTCGGCGTGGAAAAGCCCATGGATGTTTTCGGCGGCTGGCAGAACTATGAGAGCAGGCTGGAAGAAAACTGGCGCGCCATCGTCAAAGAGGGGGATACCGTCATCGTTTGCGGCGACGTGTCCTGGGGCATGAAGCTGCCCGAAGCCCTGCCCGACTTCCGCTTTCTCGATTCGCTGCCCGGGCAAAAGCTGCTTTTGAAGGGCAACCACGATTATTGGTGGGAGACCTGCTCGAAAATGGCGGCCTTTTTGGAATCGAACGGGGTCACGTCCCTGCGGTTCCTTTATAACAACGCCTATGCGTTCGGGTCTTACGCCATTGCGGGCACCAAGGGCTGGTTTTATGACAGCGGCGCCGAGGACGAAGAAAAAGCGCTCAACCGCGAATTGTGCCGGCTGCGGTTTTCTCTCGACAAGGCGTCTGCGCTGGGCGGCGAACCGCTGGTGTTTCTCCATTATCCGCCCCTGAGCCGCAAGGCGGTGTGCGAGGAGATCGTCGCTGTGCTCAAAGAGTACGGCGTGCGCCGCTGCTATTACGCGCACCTGCACGGCCCCTCCATCAAAAATGCCTATATCGGCGACTATGAGGGTATTCGGTTCGACCTGATCTCGGGCGACAGTCTGAGCTTTTGCCCTAAATTGATTGAAAAATCTTAAAAAATTTAATAAAAGTGTAGCCAATCGAGAAATTATTTGTTATAATGCTATGTTCTAATATGTCAACAGTGAAGACAGGATTGTCAGGAGGACTGAAAAATGAGTTTGAAATCCGTCAAAGAAGCAGAAGCCAACGTGCAGGAACTGACCGTGACCATCGACGCCGAAACCT
>CADBPL010000164.1 GCA_902796535.1 Oscillospiraceae bacterium | reverse complement strand
CCAGGCGCGCCGCGCGTCCATCCGCTTCAAGAAAACGCCCAAGGATAAGGCGCAGCTCGTCCACACCCTCAACGGCTCCGGCGTGGCGGTGGGCCGCACCGTCGCCGCTATTCTGGAAAACTATCAGAACGCCGACGGCACCGTCACCGTGCCCGAAGTGCTCGTTCCCTTCATGGGAACCGATAAGATCGGGTAAGGCAAGAATTCAGACGAAACAAGGCATGAAACCCCCGCGCAGCGGTCGAGCTCGATCGCCGGGCGGGGTTTTTTCGCAGGGGGTGCGGGTCAATTGGCAGGGCGCGCATTTTTTGTGAAAAAGCGTAAAACAGGGAGAGGATCTGTGCGGATCCTCTCCCTGTTGCCTGCGCAGAAACGGTTACTTTTTGAGAATGGAGAACGAGTCGATCTCGATCTGGCTGCCGGTTTCGGGGTTGACGCCGTAGGCGTTGAAGAAGAGCTGATTGCCTTTGATGGTGAACGCGCCGTAGACGGGGTAGGATGCGTCGACGATTTTTTCGGCGCGCGGGAAGAGCTTATCGGTGGCAGCTTCGTCCTTGGTCTTGTAATATTTCACGCCGGAGCAGGCGTCGATCACATAGATCGTGCCGTTGGGATTGATCTTGGTCGGGTAGGTGCTGCCGTTGAACTCGGTCGCTGTGGCGTCGTATTTGACCACGCGGTTTTTGTTCAGCGCGTCGGTGCGCAGGTAAACGTGGTCATGACCCTGCAGCACCACGTCGACGCCCAGCTGCGGCATGAGGGTGGCAAGCTGGCTGCGAATGGCGACAACGTCCTTGTCGTCATAGTGCGAACCGTTGGAATAGACGGCCTTGTGCAGCATCACGATTTTCCACTGTTTTTTGCTGGCGGAAGCGTCCTGCTTGAGCCAGTTGATCTGATCGTCGCTCAGGCCTTTTTTGCTGTTGAGGTTGTTGCTGTTGAGCACCATGAAATGCGCGTTGTTGTAATCGAAGGAATAGTAAACGCCTTCCTCGGTGTTTTGCTGCGGCGCATTGCTCAAAACAAAGTTGTTGATGATCGCGTCGGTGCCCTTTTCCTCATGGTTGCCGGAGGCGGGCATCATGACGGTGCTCATCATGCGCGGCTGGTTGGCGTTGAACATCCACTTCCACTGGTTGAAGTTATCGCCCTGATCGACCTGATCGCCGCTGCTCATCAGGAACGCCGCGTCGGGGTGATTGGTGAAGGCGGTCTCCAGCACGGTCGCCCAGTTTTGATATTGCTTTTCCAGCCCCGCCTGACAGTCGCTCGTGTGCAGGAAGGTGAAGCTGTCGGAATTGTCGGCGGTGGTGAGGGTGGCCACGTCGCTCCAGAAGCCGCGCTGCGCGTCGCCAATGCGGTAATAATAGGTGGTGCCGGGCTGAAGGCCGTTCACGGTCAGCGTGTGGCGGCCCACGGCGAAGGAATAGGGCAGAATGCCGAACACGCCGATGTCGATGCCGGGAATCTGGCGTATGACCTTTTCATATTTCTTTTCCACCGTCACACCGGTCGGCAGCGTGCTGCTCAGGCCGCCTGCGCCGTAACTGTCGGCACTGGCGAGCTGAATATCCGTGCCGCTGATCGCGTGCTTGGTGAACCAGCTGATGGTGCGGCTCGTGTCGGCGTTTTTGCCGAAGGTGACGGAAACGTTCGACGGCAGGCGCAGATTATCGGAGGTCTTTTCCACTTCATAGCCGCCGGCGGTGTTCGCTTCGAGCGTGACGTTCATATCCATGAACCTGCCGGGGGAATTATCGCCGCAAAGGGATGAGACGATGGACAGGATCTCTCCGTCGACCGTCTGCATCTGGCTTTCGGTCAGGTATTCATCCATGTAGTGGTAAAGAATGTCGTTCACGCTCTTGTATTCGATCAGGCGGAAGGTATTGAGAAAGCGGAACCCGGTGTTGATGATGTTCATAAACGAGGTTCTGCCCATGGTGACGATTTGCAGGAACGTGTCCAGACCGCGGGCCAGCAGGAAGCCGATGGTGCCGAAGGGGAAGGCGGAGGCGAGGTTGAGCTTGAGGGTGCTGAGCAGTTCGTTTTCCAGCAGACCGTAGAGCACCTTGTCAAGGAGCACGTCGAGCAGCTTGGTGGAAACCTCGCCGGTTTCCAGATGCTTGAACGCATCCTGCACAAAGGCGTCGTCCGATACGTCGTATTCCGCGGCATAGAGATAAATCAGCGCGCTGGAGCCGAGGTCTTCGATCGTTCCGCCCTTGTTGGGGTCGCCGAAGCCGTATTCCTCAATGAATTTGGTGCAGGGCACGTCGCTGATTTGAATATTCAGCAGTTCGTCGAGCAGATCGGAAGCCAGGGCGTAAACCTTTTCCGGGTCGGAAATATAGGCGCGGTCGATCTGGTCACAGAGATTTTTGGTCAGCCCCAACAGGTTTTTGGCGCCGAACACTGTGAGCGAGCCGAACTTGACGCCGCCTTTGAGCAGCGAAGTATAAAGGTTTTCCAGATCAAGCTGCTTGGTCAAAAAGTTATAAAGGCCGCCTTCCGCTTCAATTTGCGGCAGGTAGGTTTCGGCGTAGTGCTCAATAAAGCCCATGGCAATGGATTTGGCGCCATTGCCCGTGTAGTTGATGCCGAAGGTGGTGTAGCGAATGGGCTGCGGGTAGGTCTTGCCGTTAACGGTGACCGGCAGAATATCGTCGACGGAGTAGGTTTTGTCGCTCACCGTAACTTTGCCTTCCTGCGAATTGTCGAAGGTCATCACACGGTAATAATTCGGGAAGTTGAGCATGGAAGCCGTGGCAATGTCATAAAAGATGTTGCCGTTGTCGGAAACGTAGGAGGCGATATCGTGGCAGTGCAGGTGGCCGGTGAAGCAGTAATTCATGCCGGCGTCGGCCAGACGGTCGCGCACATATTCGCAGTCCACCATGCAGAAATCCTTGAACAGGCTGATCTCGCGCGTGAAATGCGGGATCAGGTTCCAGTGGGTCATGCCGAGCACGGTGCGGCCTTCTCCGGTCGCCCTTTCGGTTTTTTCAACCGCCCAGTTCAGCAAATCGTCGGACAGCTTACCGCCGGTTTCCTGACTGTAGGCCTTCTTTTCGGTGTTGTCGGGGGAATAGCGGCCGCCGTCGAGCACCAGCAGGCGGTAATCGTGCGGCAGCGAGGCATAGTAGCTCAGCGCGCCGGCCTCTTTGCCCTTGGGCGGCGTGTAGGTATCCAGCGCCATGTCAAAGCCGAGGTTTTTAAAGATTGCGCGGAACTGGTCGGCCGTGACGCATTCGTTGATCTTCTGGAACGCGCCGTTGCGGAACACTTCGGCGCGGTGGTTGTTGATGTCGTGGTTGCCGTTGGTCACATAGACCGGCACGCCGGTATCCTTTTCAAATTTTTCCATGATCTGAGCAAGCTTTTTCATGCTCACCATGTCGCCGTTGCGGGTCAGGTCGCCGGGCAGAAAAACACAGTCGACCATGCCCTTGTCGATCTTGTCCTTCATGCTTGTCAACGCCGAAAACAGCAGCGCTTCGCTCATGAAGGAGGTGGAAATGGTCTGGCGGCAGACGCGTTCCATTTCTACCGGATCGTCAACGTTTTCATCGGCGTAGAAGTGAATGTCGGAAATGACGCCGACCTTCAGCTCGCCCTTTTCGATCGGTTCCTCTGCCAGCACAGCGGCGGGAACCACGGCAAGAAACAGCGCCGCGACCAGCAGAAGGCTGAGGCTCTTTTTCAAAAATGCTTTCATGTTCGTTCTCCGTTCTTTTTGAATTGGAATAACGGCAGTTATCAAACGCTAACCATCGCACATTATACCACAATCCTTTGAATTTTGCAAGGAATAATATCAATACTTGACAAACAAAAGCGGTTGATTTATAGTTTTTTTAGTTTATTTACCAATTTCATATTTTAATTCAGGAGGATACTATGGACGATTTCAGAACCCGGCAGGTTCACCTTGATTTTCACACCTCTCCCGCCATCCCCGTTGTGGGCGACAGGTTCAACAAAGAGGAGTGGCAGAAAACGCTGCAGGAGGGGCACGTCAATTCCATCACCGTTTTTTCCAAATGCCATCACGGTTATTCGTATCACCCGACCAGGGTCAACGAAATGCACCCGGGGCTTACGTTCGACCTGCTCGGCGCGCAATTGGAAGCGTGCAAAGAAATCGGCGTGAAAGCGCCGGTCTATATTTCCGCCGGGCTGGATGAAAAGGACGCGCTGATGCACCCGGAATGGCTGCAGCGCAACAAGGATGGCCGCAACGATTACGGCGACCCGTTCACCGTGCGGTTCCATCTGCTTTGCCTGAACACGCCCTATCTGGATAAGCTGCTGGCGGAGATCGACGAGGTCATGGAGGTTTACAACCCCTGCGGCATCTTTTTGGATATTCTGAGCGAACGCTCCTGCTGGTGCGCCAAGTGCCGCCGCGATATGACCGCCATGGGGCTGGATTTTACGAAGGATGAGGACGTGGAAGCCTTTGGAAAAAAGGTTTACCGCCATTATCTGGATGAAGTGGAGCGCGTGGTGCGCAAACACAGCAAAACCGCCACGATCTTTCACAACAGCGGCCATGTGCTCAAGGGACGGCACGACCTGATCGACACCGACACGCATCTGGAGCTGGAAAGCCTGCCCACCGGCGGCTGGGGCTACGATCATTTTCCGCTGTCGGCTGCCTATGTGCGCACGCTCGGCTATGATTTTTTGGGCATGACCGGCAAATTCCACCGCTCATGGGGCGAATTCGGCGGCTTCAAGCACCCCAACGCCCTGCGGTATGAGGTCGCGCTTTCGCAGGCGCT
>CADBPL010000163.1 GCA_902796535.1 Oscillospiraceae bacterium | reverse complement strand
CTGCGCGCGGTTGACCGTGGGCACGCGACGGCGCGTGGCCGGGTCTTCGACGTATTCCACGCCGTAGCGGCACAGCACCAGCGACCAGTAGGCCTCGGCGTCGGTCGGGTCCTCGTTAAGGATGGTCTCGTAAATGCCCATCGCCTTGTCAAACTCATTGTTGCGGCGAAAATGATTCGCGCGGTCATAAAGGTTCGCCCGCCGGTCATCGTCGAGCTTGGGCAGGGTCTGCTTCGTGCCGCAACTGTCGCACACGCCCACGGTGTCGCCGGGGTTGAATTCGATCGTGCCGCCGCACATTTTGCATTTGAAAAGAACCATAATTCCGCCTCCGTTGCATTTCTCGAATATACTCTCAGTTTAACATGACGCGTCGGAGTTGTAAACGGGCAAAAGCTCTACTTTCTGTGAATGATTTGTTAAGGACAGCATGTATTCAGCAGGCGGCGCATACAATCAAGCTGTGAAAGGGTGTGACAACATGGATCGATGGGAAGACACCATTGAACAGTATAAGCGCGAGCTGGTGCGCTACGCCAGAGAAAACGGCACGTTTTACGGCGCGGAAAACGAAAAGCCCGCCGAACCGGAGCCGGAGGAGGACGAGATCGACCTGCTGGAAGGGATCGAGCCGGAAAAAGAAGAGGAAATGCCCGTTTGGAAAAAATACAAAAAAGACCGCCCCATGCCCGTTGAATACGAGGGGGAGGAACCGGCGCAGGCAAAAGAGGAAGCCCCGCCCGACCCGCCGGAAACCGACGAGCTGACCGAGGGCACGGAACGCGAATACGGCAGCTTTGCGGAATTCACCGGGGAGAACCCCGCCAGAGGAATGCTGCGCATTCAGGCCTTTGCCGCGCAGCAGGCGTTCCCGATCGTCAACGCCAAAATCGAGGTGGAAAAGGATTTTGCCGACGGCACGCACCGATTTGCCGAAGCCTACACCGACATCAACGGCGTGGTGGAAAACATCACGCTGCCCACCAAGGATAAGAGCCTGTCGCAGTCGCCCGGCGGCGTGATCCCCTACACCACCTACACCATCAAGGTCACGCACCCGCATTTTGCGCCGACCGTGTTCTGCGAAGTGCCGATCTTTGACGGCATTGAATCGCTCCAGCCGGTCGCCATGGTGCAGGCCGCCAAAAAGTGAGGGGGTCGCTATGCTCAAACCGAAGGTGCCGGAAACCATCGTCGTCCATCTGGGGGCGCCCGATGAACCGGCGGAAAACGTGACCGTTCCGTTCAGCAACTACATCAAAAACGTGGCCTCCAGCGAGCTGTACCCGACCTGGCCGGAAGCCGCGCTGCGCGCCAACATCTACGCCATTGTGTCGTTTACGCTCAACCGCATTTACACCGAGTTCTACCGCAGCCGCGGCTATGACTTTGACATCACCTCCACCACGCAGTTCGACCAGAAATTCATCAACGGCCGCGATATTTTCGGCAGCATCAACACGCTGGTGGACGAACTGTTCAACGACTACGTCACCAAGGGCGATCAGATCCAGCCCTACTTCACCACCTATTGCAGCGGCACGACCGTGACCTGCGACGGGCTGAAGCAATGGGGCACGGTGACGCTCGCGCGGCAGGGGCTCACGCCGTTTCAGATTTTGCAATACTACTACGGCGACGACATTCAAATTGTGGAAAACGCGCCGATCACCGCCAACGTGGAATCCTACCCGGGCGTTCTGTTCCGGCTGGGCAGCTTCGGGGAAGAGGTGCAGGACATTCAGCGCGAGCTCAACCGCATTGCCGCCAACTATCCCTCCATTCCGCGCATTCCCGAGCCGAACGGCATTTTTGATCAGACGACTCGGCTGGCGGTGGAACAGTTTCAGCGCATCTTCAACCTGCCCGTGGACGGCGTTGTGGGCAAAAGCACCTGGTACAAGCTCAAGCAGATCTACAACGGCGTCAAGCGGCTGTCGGAGCTGTATTCCGAGGGCATCACGCTCACCGAAACGCAGCAGGTCTACCGTTCCGCCCTGCGCTACGGCGACCGGGGCACGGACGTGGGCATCGTGCAGTATTACCTTTCGTTCATCGGCCGGTTCTACGACGTGATCCCAGTCATTGCCATCGACAGCGTTTTCGGCAGTGAAACGCGCGACGCCGTGTACGCATTTCAAAACCAGTTCGGGCTGACGGTGGACGGCGTTGTCGGGCGGCAGACGTGGTACGCGCTGCAGGACGAATACGACCGCATTCTGCGCTCGCTGCCCGAGGAATACATGACCTACTCTTCCCTGCTCTACCCCGGCTATTTCATCACCACAGGCGCAAGCGGCAAGGTCGTGGAGCAGGTACAGACCATGCTGCAGGTGATCGCCGAGGCTGACAGCGCCGTGCCGATGATCCGCGTGGACGGCGTTTACGGCGCGCAGACCATGGCGGCGGTGAAGGCGGTGCAGCGGCTGGGCGGCCTGCCGGAGACCGGCTACGTCGGCCCGCTGACGTGGAACGCCATTGTGAATCTGTTCAATCAATATCGCAGTTTTTGATAAACCGGAATAACGCCCCGCCGAATCACCAAAACTATAGGTGATACGACGGGGAGTTGATTATTTGGAAAGCAGTAAATTCACTTCATCTTTTTCGCACAACTGCGCCCTGCTGGATGAAGCCCTGCGGGTGAACAGCAGCTTCGATCTGGTAACGCGCAACCTGATCGTTGCCGAAAAACGAGCGCGGTTATATTTTATCGACGGTATGACCAAGGACGAAAACATGACCAAGCTCATGCAGTTCTGGCTCGGCCTGACGCCGGACAAGCTCAGCGGTGTGACGACCACGCGGGGCTTTGCCGACCGCTTCGTCGCCTTCGCCGAAACCGACGTGACCGCCGACCCGAAAACGGCGCAGACCTTCCTTCTTTCGGGCATGATGGGCGCGCTGGTGGAGGGGTTTTCGGAGCTGATCCTGATCGACGTGCGGGCTTATCCCAACCGCGGCGTGGGCGAACCGGAAAACGACAAGGTGCTGCGCGGCGCGCACGACGGCTTCACCGAAACGCTGATTTTTAACACCGCCCTTATCCGCCGAAGGCTGCGCAACCCGATGCTGACCATGGAATATATCAGCGTGGGCAGGCTCTCGCGCAATGACGCGTGCCTGTGCTACATCGCCGACCGCGTGGAACAAAAAACGCTCGAGCGGCTGCGGGAAAAGCTGAAAAGCATTCAGCTTGCCAACCTCGTCATGGGGCAGGAAAGCGTGGCGGAGGCCATGCTGCGCAAGCAGCATTTCAACCCGTTCCCGAAGGTGCGCTACACCGAGCGGCCCGACACGGCGGCGGCGAGCATCAACGAGGGCGGCGTTGTGCTGCTGGTGGATAATTCGCCCTCCGCCATTCTGTGCTCCACCGGCATTTTCGACTATTTGCAGGACACGAACGATTATTATTTTCCGCCCCTGATCGGCTCTTACCTGCGCGTTGTGCGCATGATCATTTTTGCGCTGACGCTGCTGCTCACCCCCATCTGGCTGCTGCTCATTCAAAATGAAAGCGTCATTCCGCCCTGGCTCGCGTTCATCAAAATCGCCGACCCGTATATTCTGCCGCCGTTCGCGCAGCTGCTTGTGGGTGAGATCGTCATCGACGCGCTCAAGCTGGCCTCGCTCAACACGCCTTCCGCACTGAGCAATTCGCTGAGCATCGTCGGCGCGCTGGTGCTGGGCGAATTCGCCGTGCGCGCCGGGTGGATGAGCGCGGAGGTCGTGCTCTATATGTCCTTCGTTGCCATTTCCAATTTCACGCAGCCGAGCTATGAGCTGGCCTACGCCTTCAAAATCTGCCGCATGGCGCTTGTGGCGCTTGTGGCGCTGTTCGACCTGTGGGGATTCATCGCCGGCATCGTCGGCGTGATCCTGCTCATCGCCCTCAACCCGACGCTGACCGGCCAGTGTTATCTCTATCCGCTCATTCCCTTTGACGGCAAAAAACTGTCGCGCCTGCTGGTGCGGCGCAAGATCGACCGAAACAACAACTGACCAACTGAAAAAGCCGCCGCGCAGAAGGCTCTGCACGGCGGCTGGCTTAGGGAAACACTGAATAAATCACAAGCGCACGAGGGAGCGGATCTTTTTCCGTCATATTGCACCAAAAATCCTTGTTTTGCGTCAG
>CADBPL010000162.1 GCA_902796535.1 Oscillospiraceae bacterium | reverse complement strand
GCTGTATCACCGTTACGGGCTGAAAAAGCATCTGCTCGATCACAAGGTGTTCGGTGTGTTCAAGCACCGGGTGCTCGACCCGTATCACCCGCTGCTGCGCGGTTTTGACGAAGAATTCTTTGTGCCGCACAGCCGCTACACCGAGGTGCATTTTGCCGACATTGCGCTGGTCAAGGATCTGCAGACGCTCTCCTACTCCCCGGAATCCGGCGTGCATCTGCTCTCCGACATGAAGTGCCGCAACTTTTATTCGCTCGGCCATTCCGAATACGACCGCGACACGCTCAAAAACGAGTATCTGCGCGATCAAAACGCCGGGCTGAACACACCGCTGCCGGTCAACTACTTCCCCGACGACGACCCGACAAAAGAACCTGTGGTCAAATGGCGCGGCGCGGGCAGCCTGCTGTTTTCCAACTGGCTGAATTATTTCGTTTATCAGCAAACGCCCTATGACCTTTCCACAATGTTTTGATGACAGATTTGAAAAAAGCCCCGCAGAGCGTGCTCTGCGGGGCTGCATTCTTTTTTATTTGGCTTTCTTTTTCTGGCTTTGCACGGAAAAGTTCTGGCTGGTCGTCAGCTTGGTTTCGCTGCGGTTTTCATCGCGCTCCACCAGCGGCGCCACGCCGTTCTTCACACACTCGGCCGTGATGGTCACCTTGCTGACCGTCGGGTCGGAGGGAATGCCGTACATGATGGGCAGCAGCGTTTTTTCCATGATGGAACGCAGGCCTCTCGCGCCGGTCTTCTTTTCGAGCGTTTTGTCGGCGACTGCCTCAAGAGCCTCCTGCTCAAAGACCAATTCGACGTTGTCCATGCCGATGAGCTGCTGGAACTGCTTGACGATAGAGTTTTTCGGTTCGAGCATGATGCGCACCAGCGCGTCGCGGTTGAGCTCATGCAGCGCAGTCATGACCGGCATACGGCCGACCAGCTCGGGGATCAGGCCGAATTTGACCAGATCCTGATGCACGGCTTCGCCCATGAGATAGTCTTCATCGAGCTTGCTTTTATCCATGATCTGGGCTTCAAAGCCCAGCGCGGAGCCGCCGATGCGCTTTTCGATGATTTTTTCGATGCCGGCAAACGCGCCGCCGCAAATAAACAGGATGTTGGTGGTGTTGATCTGGATGAATTCCTGCTGCGGGTGCTTCCGACCGCCGCCGGGCGGCACGTTGGAAACGGTGCCCTCCAGAATTTTCAGCAGCGCCTGCTGCACGCCCTCGCCGCTGACGTCGCGCGTGATGGAGGCGTTTTCACTCTTGCGGGCGATCTTGTCGATCTCATCCACATAGATGATGCCGCGCTCCGCTTTTTCAATGTCGAAATCTGCCGCCTGGATCAAACGCAGGAGGATGTTTTCCACGTCTTCGCCAACATAACCGGCCTCGGTGAGCGTGGTCGCGTCGGCAATGGCAAAGGGCACGTTCAGAATTCTGGCCAGCGTCTGCGCAAGCATGGTCTTGCCCACGCCCGTGGGGCCGAGCATGAGAATATTGCTCTTCTGAATCTCCGTGTCGGTGTCCTTGCCGAAATAGATGCGCTTATAGTGGTTGTAAACCGCCACGCTGAGCACCATTTTGGCCTCATCCTGGCCAATGACGTATTCGTCTAACTTTTGCTTGATCTCCACCGGCGTCGGCAGCACAAAGCCGCCCTCTTCCGTGTGGCTGCTGTTTCGGCGGGCTGTCGCGTTCTCTTCTTCGATAATGCTGCGGCAGACCTCCACGCACTCGTCACAAATGAACACGCCCGGGCCTGCGATCAGCTGCCTGACCTCTCCCTGCGTTTTGTTGCAAAACGAGCAGCGCATGAGCTTTTCTCTTGTGTCGCCAACTCTCGGCATTGTCTTATCCCCTCAAAACAATTGTTTTCTCTTATCTCTTGAACAAGACCTTGTCAACCAGTCCGTAATCGGCAGCTTCCTGCGCCGTCATCCAGTTGTTGCGGTCGGTGTCTTTTTCGATCTCTTCCACGGCCTTGCCGCAGTTTTCCGCCAGAATGGCGTTGAGCTTTTTCTTGGTTCTGAGAATGTGAGCCGCTTCGATCTCAATGTCGGAAGCCTGCCCCTGCGTGCCGCCGAGCGGCTGATGGATCATAATTTCAGCATTGGGCAAGGCGTAGCGCTTGCCCTTCGCGCCGGCGGAAAGCAAAAACGCGCCCATGCTCGCGGCCATGCCCATGCAGATGGTGGAAACGTCGCACTTGATGTACTGCATGGTGTCAAAGATGGCCATGCCGGCCGTAACAGAGCCGCCGGGGCTGTTGATATAAAGGCTGATATCCTTTTCACTGTCCTGCCCTTCCAGGAAGAGCAGCTGCGCCACCACAAGGCTGGCGGTCACGTCGTTCACTTCGTCGGACAGCACGATGATGCGGTCGCTCAGCAAGCGGGAAAAGATGTCAAACTGGCGCTCGCCGCGGTTGGTCTGTTCAATGACGTAAGGCACTAAACTCATGTTTTCCATTTTCATTTTTCCTTTCCTCTCTGAAATTTGACCGGCAGAACGGTTGGACCCCTGCCGGTCAATGCATTCGATGTTATTATAGTCGGGCGCAGCCCCGGTTTATTCAGCGGTTTCCTCCGCCGCTTTTTCGGCCTTCGCGACGGGCACGGCGTTTTCGACCACGATCTTCATCGCCTTCTGCACGGAGATGTCGCCCTTGATGCCCTCGACCGGCGCGATCTTTTTCACGGTCTCAATGTCGATGCCGTAGGTGGTCGCGATCTTGTCGTATTCGGCTTCAATATCCTCGTCGCTGATCTCCACGTTTTCGAGCTCGGCGATTTTTTCAAGCGTCAGGCGCAGCTTGACCTGCTTTTCGGCTTCGGTGCGGATCTGTTCATCCAGTGTCGCTTCGTCCATGCCGGTGTAGGCCAGATACTGCTCATAGCTGATGCCCTGTGAACGGAAACGCTCAATGAAATTGTCTTTGTTCTGCTTTGCCTGCTCGTCGATCATAACGGCAGGGATCTCGGCCTTCATGTTTTCGACCAGCTGATTCCGCAGCGCGTTTTCAAAGTCGTCGTCCGCGTGGTGCTGCTTATGTTCGAGCAGTTCCTTTTTAATGCCCTCTTTCAGTTCGGCGAGGGTGTCGTATTCGCCGAGATCCTTGGCGAATTCATCGTCAAGCTCCGGCAGCTCCTTGAGCGAAAGGCTGTTGAGCTTCACTTTGAACACGGCGGCCTTGGAGGCAAGCTCGGGCGTATATTCGTCGGGGAACGTCACGTTCACGTCGAATTCCTCGCCGACGCTGCGGCCGACGATCTGGTCTTCAAACCCGGGGATGAAGGAACCGGAGCCGAGGGTCAGGTCATAGTCCTCCCCCTTGCCGCCTTCAAACGCGACGCCGTCGACAAAGCCTTCAAAGTTGATGTTGGCAATATCGCCCATGGCGGCGGCTCTGTCGTCGATATCGATCATGCGGGAATTCTGATCGCGCAAATGGTCGATTTCATGGTCGATCTCATCCTCGGTCACTTCCGCTTCGGCTTTTTCGGCGGTCAGGCCTTTGTATTCACCCGCGTCAACATCGGGCTTGGTGGCCACTTTAATGGTGAATTTCACCCCGTCGTCGCCGATTTCGGAAACGTTCGCGTCGTAGGGAGCGCTGACGGCGGCAATGCCGGATTCCTTAAGCGCCTCATCAACGGCGGCCGGGAACAGATCGTCCAGCGCGTCTTCATAGAAAACGCCCTTGCCGTACATCTTTTCGATCATGTGCATCGGAACCTTGCCCTTGCGAAAGCCGGGGATGGAGATATTCTTTTTTTGCTTGTTGTAGACCTTGACGACAGCCGCTCTGAAGGTTTCGGCGTCGATGGTCACGGTCAGTTCCTGCACGTTGGCTTCTGCTTCTTTGACGGATTTCAAACTCATTTTTCAGTCCTC
>CADBPL010000161.1 GCA_902796535.1 Oscillospiraceae bacterium | reverse complement strand
GTCAATATCGTCGTCCCACGGAATAAAACCGTTATGACGGATCGCGCCAAGGAGCGTTCCGCCGGATAAGCCGTATACAATGTTGTTAACATCGCAATAATCCGCAAATTTGCACAGGATCTCATATTCTGTCTGTTGCAAATCTTCCAATTCACAAGCCATTAAACCAACCTCCTTTTATTTATCATCATATCATATCCGTTTTGAATTGTCTATCTCTGTTCGTATATTTTTATTCAATGGAATATAGAGAGGCTCTTTTGTGCCGTCTACGGTCCGGGGCCGTTCAAAAAAGCCTGTGCGCTTGTTTTATTTGCAGTTTTGGCGGATGCTGTCCGCGGTGAGCGGGAAGGAGGGGGCGTCCTCAAAGCTTTTCCACTTGCCAAGGCGCGCGTCGTAATCCTTCTGGAACGCCGCGTATTCTTCTTCCGTCACTTCTTTTTCGTTGATCCGATAGACCACGATGGGTTCGCCGTTTTGGTCGAGCACCATGTCGCCCATCATTTCTTCGTCTTCATACTTGTAAAACGCCGTGAGTTCGTCCAGCGTTTTGCAGCCGGAATCGGTCATTTGATAATAGGTTCTGGCGGTGCCGACCATGCCGCCCGCCGAACCGCTCGCGTCAAACACGCCCTGCTTTTCGTAGTAGCCGACTTCCGTGGCGAAATAATCGTCCTCTTTGGCGAGGCCGACGGCCTTGCCGCCGCGGCAGGTCACGATCTGATAAGACGGGCCGTGCGCGCCGATGCCGTTGATATACCAAAGCTCCGGCACATCGTCGTCGTTCAGATAGATCAGCCCGAAGCGGAATTCATTCCGCAGATTGTTATCCTCCAGGCCCTCGATGAATGTCAGCAGGTGCGCCTGATAAGCGCCCGCCCATTCCCCGGCTTCGGCGGGCTGTGCCGCTTCGGCTGTCGCGGCCGACGTTTCGGACCTTGAGGCGGTCTGGGACACGGCGGTTTTATCCGGTTCGGCCGTTTGCCCGCCGTCGGTTTTGCCGCCGCACCCGGCGGCGGAAGAAAGCAGCGCGGCGATCAGTATGCCGCAGCCAAGACGAAAAAGTTTTGCTTTCATGATTCTCTCCTGTTTCATTTATTTGCAGTTTTTCTTCACGCTGTCCGCGGTCAGCGGGAAGCCGCTTTTTTCATCAATCACGGTTGCTTTTTTGCTGTAACGCTCGTCGTATTGCTGCCGCAGCCCGTCGATTTTTTTGTTGACGTCGTCGCTCGCGATCACTTCCGTTTTGCCGTTGAGCGTCCAGTTCGCTTTGGTTTCATCTTCCCACTGATATTCATATTCAAATTCATCCAGAACGTCATAGCCGCTGTCGGTCATTTTGTAATAGCTGCCCGCGCCGCTGGTGGCGCCGCCGATGCCGAAAATGTAAAAGACGCTCTGCTTTTCGTAGTATTCCAGCTCATTGTAGCCTTCTTCAAACACCGCGGTCGCTTTTCCGCCGCGGCAGGTCAGGATCACATACTTCGGGCCGTGCGCGCCGATGCCGTCGGTGAACCAGAGCTCCGGCACGTCGTCGTCGTTCAGCTCGATCAGCCCAAACCGGAAGTCATCGTTATCGTAGTCCTCTTCTTCCATTTTGGCAAGCACATCGAGCAGATAGTTCTGATAAGCGCCCGCCCATTCGGCGCTCGCTTTTTGGGCGGCGGGCGCTTCGGTCGCAGCAGGCCGCTGTGTTGTTTCGGCGGGGGCAGGCTGTGTTTCGACCCAAAGCGCGGGCACAACGCCGTTTTTGCGGTTGCTGTAGCTGCCGAGGTTGTGCGCAACGCCGAATTGCGTTACCAGACACGCGGAGCCTTTAAAATCGCCGGGGGAGCGCAGCCACCAGGAACAGCCGTCCTGTTCGCCCGGCGTTTCGTCGTCAAACCCCTGCGCGATGGCGGCGGCCGTTGGGGTGTGGATGCGGGTTTCATCCGAACTCGCATACTGTTGGTTTTCCGCCAGACTCAACAGAAAAACCTTGTCCTCCGTGTTCCGGCCGCCCGGCGTGCCGTATTCGGGGTTATCCTCGTTGGCAACGGCCGTTGTTTTAATTTGCGCCTGCTCCTGTTCGCTGAACGCCGCTTTGTAAAACTCGTCATTCAGCCATTGGCGCAGCGTGCACGTTTCCCACGTGACGGTTTCATCCTCGCTGATGTGATACGGCCGGCTGCTGAGCGCGCGCCTGCTGAGCAGGAGCAGCGCGTCTTCCCGTTTGGCCAGCACGATCCATTCGATCGGCTCTTTGCCGTTCGCGTCGTTGTTGTCCTGTTCAAACGCGCCGAAGGTGACCGTGTCGCCCTCCTGCGCTTTTTTGAGCGGATCGTCAGCCGCAGCGGCGGCCGTTGTTGTTTCCTCCGCCGCGGTGGTTTGCGCCGCGGTGGTCTCATCGGGGATAAGGGCGGTCGTTTGCTCGCCATCGGTTTTGCCGCCGCACCCGGCGGTCGAAGCCAGCAGCGCGGCGATCAGCACGCCGCAGCCCAAACGAAAAAGCTTGGCTTTCATGTTGTTTCTTCTTCTCCTTATTTGTTCTGTTCAAATGCGCTGATCTTGTCAATCACGCCGAGCAGCACGTCGAACCCCGTGCCGACGGTCTCGGCAGAAAAGCGCTCTGGCATATCGCGCCAGGTGTGATAATAATAGGTCAGCATCGGGTTCTGCGCGGCAAAGGTGACGGATTTGACGCCTGCCCTTGTCATGGGCGTGCTGTCGCAGCCGCCGACGGGGTTGTGGATGCAGCCGCCGGATTTGCTTTCGATCTTCAGCTCTTTGAACGTATCCTTAAACATTTGCTCCAGATCCTTGTCAAAGCGGGTGAACTGCCAGTCATCCTTGATGACCACTTCAAAATAATCCGCGTCGGCAACGGAATCAATGTTGATGTGCCACGCGTTTTGAAGCAGATCGTCGTGCTTGTGTTCGCGCGCAAAGGCCATGGAGCCGCGCAGGCCGGCCTCCTCGCTGCCGCAGTTCAAATCAACGATCCGGCAGTTGGGGGGCATTTTTTCGGGGTGCTCCCGGAAATATTTGATCACCTCGTAGCTCAGCGCGCAGCCCGTTGCGTTATCCATGGCGCCGCGGGAAGCGTTGCGCGGGTTGGAATCGTTCCACATCACGATGAACGAGCAGCCGATGGCCGTTACGAATGGCGCAAACAGCATCACGCCGCGAAACGCCTTGAACGCCGCGCCCGCCTTGAGTGCAACGGCAAACGGCGCATCGAGGTAATCGCCCAGATAGATGGCCGACATGACCACGGCCGCGCCGACCAGAAAGAAAAAGCAGACCGCGCCGAAGCCGACCTTGCCGTAGGTGGCGAGAATGCCGAGGATCGGCTTATCTTTATATTTGTACGCGTGCTCGGAATGCCGCCAGTTCCAGCTCGTATCCGTGTGGCCGGAGAGGATGACGGTGTATTTATATTTTCCGTCGGGCGGCAGCAGCTGACCGTAGACGTTCTGCGAAATTTCCTGCTTGAAAAACATATCGAACCACGGCTTGTAAAGGAACATGCTGAAGATGAGCCAGGCAACGCCGGCAAGCCCCGAAAGCGCCATGCCGAACCAGACCGACGGAATGCCGATGGCCAGGTAGACGAGCGCGCTCAGGACGATCCCGAGCCAGCCGATATAGGGCAGGCCGCCGATGGAGGCCCGGGGCGAAACTGCAAATTCTTCTTTTACGGGTTCGATGCCGATCTCTTTGAGCTTGCCGCCCATATACGCGGCATATGCTTTTTCACCGTCGCTGCCGGGCAGGCGCGAGCCGATCTCATTGGCCGCATAACACACGAGGTCATAGGCTTCCTGTCCGTATTTTTGAGTCGTTTCCGTAGCCATAATCGCCATGCGATTCAGAATTCGCACAAAATGAGTGCTAACATCTCACTTTTGTGCCCGAATCGCTGCTCCTTTCTTTATTTTCACGCTGTTTGCCACAAAACAAAGGAGGCTCCTGTTTTGTTCAGAGCCTCCTTCAAAATAGTTGATTAGTCGCTGGTGTAGGGCAGCAGAGCAACGTAACGCGCGCGCTTGATGGCGGTGGTGAGTTCTCTCTGATGCTTGGCGCAAGTGCCGGTCACGCGGCGGGGCAGGATCTTTGCCCGTTCCGACGTGAATCTGCGGAGCTTGCCGAAATCTTTGTAGTCGATATAATCTACTTTATCGACACAGAACATGCAGACCTTTCTACGGCCTTTTCTGCCGCCGCGTCTGTCATTCTTTTCGTATGCCATGTTAGGTTTCCTCCTGTTTTATTTTTCGGTAAAAGGTTTGGTCAGAACGGTAATAATTCGTCGTCGTCATCAATGGACTCAAAGTCGCCCGTGCTGCCGTTGGCGTAGGTGGCGGCAGGGGGAGCGGGCGCCGCAGCGGCGGCTGCTTCAACCGAATAGGGTCTTGCGCCGGTGTTGCCGCTTTCGGCCTTGGAGCCGCAGAAGCTGACGTTGTCGGCCACGACCTCGAACGCGGTGCGCTTGTTGCCGTTTTTGTCTTCATAGCTGCGGGTCTGGATGCTGCCCTGAACGGCGATCATCGAGCCCTTGTGGAAATAGCGCGTGACAAATTCGGCGGTGGAACGCCATGCGACGATGTCGATGAAATCGGCCTGACGTTCTTCGCCCTGACGGACAAAGCTGCGGTCGACCGCGATGCGGAAGGTGGTGACGGAAACGCCGTTCGGGGTGGTACGGAGCTCGGGGTCGGCCACAAGGCGACCCATTAAAACTGCACAGTTGAGCATGGCAAGTTCCTCCTCCCTTATTTGCGGATGATCATGGAACGAAGCACGCCGTCGGTGATCTTGAGCACACGGTCAAGTTCAGCCTGGAACTCGGGAGCACTCTGATAGTTGATCACAACATAGAACCCTTCGGGCTCGTCGTTGATGAGGTATTCGAGCTTGCGCTTACCCCACACATCAACATTGTCAATCGTGCCGTTCGCTTCGATCATGCCCTTGAACTTTTCGAGAAGAGCGTTCGCGCCTTCTTCGCCGTCCTTCACCGAGAAAACCAACATGATCTCGTAGTTGTAGCTTGCTGACATTGTTTGCACCTCCTTATGGACTTTGGCCCCGATTCAGCTTCGGGGCAAGGATCGCCGCTCACATTCGTGCGGCAAAATGGAAGTATAGCAGAATTCAGCGCCGCTGTCAAGATTTTTTTGTTTATTTGTGGCCCGGCCTTGACATTCGGCGCGAATGTGGTATAATTTGTTATACAAATCATACTTGTTCATTATTCAGAGGGGGAAGGACACGCCATGAACACACCAAAAGGAAAACACGCCTGGACGGCGACGGTCGGCGAAAAAGGGCAGATCGTGATCCCGAAGCAGGCGCGTGAGCTGTTCGGCATCAACCCGGGCGACACGCTGCTGCTGTTGGGCGATGAAAAGCGGGGCATCGCCATTGTGCGCCGCGAGCAATTCAGCGCGTTTTATGACGCGGTGTTCGGAGGTGAAGAGGAATGAGCCTTGTACAGGTGAAGGGACTTTGCAAAACCTATCCGTCGTTCATGCTCGATCGCGTTTCGTTTTCGCTGGAAGCGGGGCGCATCACGGGGTTCATCGGGCGCAACGGCGCGGGCAAAACCACCACCATCAAAGCCATGCTGAATCTGATCCACCCGGACGCGGGCGAGATCGAATACTTCGGGCTGCCGCTGGCCGGGAACGAGGCGCAGATCAAGCAGCGCATCGGCTATTCCACCGGCGCGGTGAATTATTACCCAAAAAAAACCATCCGCGAAATCGCCTCCGTGACCAGCGCGTTTTATCCGAACTGGAACGACGCGGATTATAAAATGTATGCCGCGCTGTTCGAGCTGGACGAAAGCAAGCGCCCGCGCGAATTGTCGGAGGGCATGAAGGTCAAGCTCAACCTGCTGTTCGCGCTGGCGCACGGCGCGCAGATCCTGATTCTGGACGAGCCGACGAGCGGGCTTGACCCGTTTGCGCGCGACGAGCTGCTGGACGTGTTCACGGAGCTGAAGGCGCGCGGCACGGCGATTTTGTTTTCGACCCACATCACCTCCGATCTGGAAAAATGCGCCGACGACGTGGTCTACATCCGCCGCGGTCAGATCGCGGCCGCCGCGCCCAAACAGGCGTTTATTGCGCAGCACAGTCTGCCTGACGAAACGCTGGAGGAAACGATCCTGCGGCTGGAAAAGGAGCGGAAGACGTTATGAAAAATTTGCTCATGAAGGAATGCCGGCTCGCCGCGCTGCCGCTGACTTATGTTTTTATTGCGTTCGGGCTGATGAGCTTTCTGCCCGGTTACCCGATTTTGCTCGGCGCGTTCTTTGTCTGCCTGGG
>CADBPL010000160.1 GCA_902796535.1 Oscillospiraceae bacterium | reverse complement strand
GCGGCGGTTGCGGCTGCCGCTTCATCGCCCGACTCTGCCGTTACGGCCTGTTTCGGTGCGGTCGTTTTTTCAGCAGGCGTTTTTTTGCCAAAGTATTTCATGCCGAACACAGCGCCGGCTGCGACCACGAGCAAAAGAAGAATGACGGCAAGAACCGCTACCGTTTTTTTGCCCTTGTTCGATTCTTCCGGTTCCGTCCACGGCTCTGCTTCTGCCGGCTGCGTCTGTTCCCATGCCGGTTCCGATTCCTGCGGCTGCTCCCCTGTCAGTTCCGATTCCTGCGGCTGCTCCTGCTGCCCCATCTGATCCCACGGCAGCTCCGTTTCATACATCAGCTGCAGTGAGGATTCCGGCTGCGGGATGTTCCCCTTGTCGCCGGAACGTCTGACGGTGGCAAATTTATCATACCGCTCATTGAAATCATCGAG
The DNA here is from genome assembly GCA_902796535.1 of Oscillospiraceae bacterium. Classification (GTDB taxonomy): domain Bacteria; phylum Bacillota; class Clostridia; order Oscillospirales; family Acutalibacteraceae; genus UBA8612. The sequence goes on along the minus strand of CADBPL010000160.1, from coordinate 5,274 downwards.
GATCTCTTTTTCCCGTTTCGGCAGTTCGCCTTCGGCCGGCTCCGCCGTTTCGCCTTTCTTGTCGGACTCCGCTTCGGGTTCGGGTTCCGCTTCGGGTTCGGGCTCGGGCTCCGCTTCGGGCTCGGGCTCCGCTTCGGGCTCTGGTTCTGCTTCGGGGTCGGGTTCCGCTTCGGGCTCAGGTTCCGCTTCGGGCTCGTATTCTGCTTCGGGCTCGGGTTCCGCTTCGGGCTCGGGTTCTGCTTCGGGCTCGGGTTCCGCTTCGGGTTCGAGTTCCGCTTCGGGCTCGGGTTCCGCTTCCGCTTCGGGTTCGGATTCCGCTTCGGGCTCGGGTTCCGCTTCGGGTTCGGGTTCCGCTTCGGGCTCAGGCTCCGCTTCGGGCTCAGGCTCCGCTTCGGGCTCAGGCTCCGCTTCGGGCTCGGCCGCGATCTCGATTAGTTCTGCCGCGTCAACTTCTTTTGGTTCGATCACGATCTCGGCTTCCTGCTCCAGGTCAGCCGCCATCTCTGCGTTTTTCTTATCCACGCTCCGTTGCAGCGCGGCGGCGCATTCGCCGCAAAAAACGCTCGTTTTTGTGACGCCGTCGGTGGTCATCAGCGCGGTAACCAGTTCGTCGTAGTGTTTGCCGCACCGCTGGCAGATACCGCCCGCGTGGGGTTCAAAGCGCAAGCCAATGTTATTTTCGCCCATAACCATCCTCTTTTCTTTATCTATAGAATCACGCAAAACAGGCTTTGACGATTTCAATGATCCTGTTCTGCTCCTCGGGGGTCATTTTGTTATCGCTCGGCAGACAAAGTCCGCGGCGGAAAATATCCTCGCCGACGCTTTGTTCGCACACCTTCACGAACCGGCGTTCCCGATAAAACGGCTGCATATGCATCGGCTTCCAGATCGGCCTGCCTTCCGCATTGTGCGCGGCAAGCGTTTCAAGGATCTCGGTCGGACAGGTCTTGCCGGGCGCGGGCGTGTAAACCGCCGTGTGGTCGTCACGCGTTTGTTCGCACATGGCTTCTTCGTCGAGCAGCAGGCAGGACAGCCAGTAATTCGGCACGCTGTTTTGTTCGTCGAACGGATTCATGTGAACCGGCAGGTCTTTAAACCCGTCGCGGTAGCGCTCATAGATCGCTTTTTTTTGGGCGATATGCTCCTGCAAATGCGGAAGCTGACCGCGCACCACACCGGCGATCACGTTGCTGATGCGGTAATTGTAGCCGATCTCTTTGTGCTGATACCATGGCGCAGCGTCACGCGATTGCGTCGACCAGCTGCGCGCCTGCGCCGCCGCCTGCTCGTCATCGGTCAGCAGCATACCGCCGGATGACCCGGTGATGATCTTGTTGCCGTTGAATGAAATGGCGTTGAACCGGCCGAAGCTGCCGGTCTGGCGGCCCTTATAGACAGCGCCGAGGGATTCGGCCGCGTCTTCGATCAGGATCGCGCCGTTTTCCTCACAAATCGCGCGGATCTCATCGAGCCTGGCGGGCGTGCCGTAGAGGTTGGCGGACACGACCGTTTTAATGCCGGGATAACGCGCGAACGCCTCCCGCAGGGCAGCCGGATCCATATTCCACGTGTCCCGCTCGGTGTCGATGAAAACCTGCTCGCCGCCCTCATAGGTGACGGGGTTGACGGTTGCGCTGAAGGTCATATCGGAACAGGCGACCAAATCGCCGGGCCCGACGCCGGCCAGCTTCACACAAAGGTGGAGCGCCGCCGTGCCCGCAGATAAACCGACGGCGGCTTTGACGCCGACCAGTTCGGCAAGCTCTTTTTCGATGGTGTTGATATTTTCGCCGACCGTGGACATCCAGTTGGTGCGGTACGCGGTCTGCATATAGTCCAGCTCTTCGCCGTGCATGGTGGGAGAAGAAAGCCAGACACGGTTTTCAAGCGGACGGATCTCGTAACGAAACATAACGGTTCAAACCTTTCCGAGCTGTCACAAAACAGCTCTGTCTTTATATGATAACACAAAGCAAAACAAAATGCAATTATTCTTGTATGTTTTTCGATAAACTTGTTTTTTGCTGAAAAGGGGAACGCCTTTACAGCTGGTTTCTGAGCTTTGCTTTTGCGCGTCACGGCCCGTTTTCCGGCAGCCGATCCGCCGGCCGCCGCCCCTGCCTATCTTGACCGTTTGCGCGCAAAACCATGAAAAAACCGCAACCCGTTGGGTTGCGGCGCTGTGATCAATGCCAGATGAACCAGAGCATCAGGTACCCGGTCGTGACGGCTGCGAGCGTGAACGGCACGCCGAATTTCATAAAGGTTCCGGCCTTTACATCGTACCCTTCCTTGCGGAGAATGCCGATGCCGGCAATGTTGGCGCTTGCGCCGATGGGCGTGAGGTTTCCGCCCAGCGTCGCGCCGCAAAGCAGGCCGTAATAAAGCAGCTTCGGGTCGCCCAGACCGATGCCGGCGGCAATGCTGGGCACCAGAGCGAGCATGGTGGCGGTGTAAGGGATGTTGTCGATAAAAGCGGAGAGCAAAACGCTGATCCAGACCAGAATGGTGTAAACCGCAAACACGGAGCCGTTGCCGAGCGCGGCGATTTTTTCGCCGAGAAACTCGACCACACCGGCGTTTTTGACGCCCCCGATCACAACGAACAAGCCGGCCAGCAGCAGGATGGTGTAATAGTCGATCTCTTTGAACGCGCCGACCACCGTTTCCTTATCTTTTTTAATCAACAGCTGGCGGATGATGCCGACAAGGAAGAAGAAAACGCAGATGATGCCGTTGGAGAGCGCGGGCTTGTAGAAGCCGCCGTTCGCCGCTTCCTGATAGGGAATGAAGGACACGGCGATCAGCGCCGCGACCGTGCCGATCAAAAGATAGGTGGGGAACATATCCTCCACCGTGGTGCGGTCGGTGTAGTCGATCCTGCCGTTTTCCTTTCGGAACATGAACAGAATGATCAGCGCGCTGACCACGGCGCCGGCCTCGACCACCCAGAACATACCGGGCCTGCCGTCATCCACAAAGAAATCGGAAAAGTCGAGATTGGCTGCCTTGGCAAGCAGAATGGACGTTGTGTCGCCCACCAGCGTAGCGGCGCCCTGCAAATTGGACGAAACGGCAATGCAGATGATTGCCGAAACCGGTGAGATTTTGAGCCTTTTGCAAAAGGCGAGCGCAACCGGCGCGATCATCAGCACCGTTGCCACATTGTCGACAAACGCGGACACGATGCCGGCAAACAGCGAGAGCACCACCACGACCCATTTGACCGAGGAAACGTGAGAAATCAGCCAGTCGCTCATCAGCTGCGGCATTTTGGATTCGATGAACAGATACACCGTGCCCATCGTGCCGGCGATCATCATGATCACGTTCCAGTCGATCTGGCGCAGCGCCTCCAGCGGCGTATAGGTAAAGCCGCCGAGCGCGCCGGGCGAAAAGAACGAAACCGCGCCGAGCACAATGAAAAGCAGCGCGCTGCCCAGCGCGATATAGGGGCGCACCTTTTGCAGCGCCATCATCAGCACATAGGTAACGGCGAACAGGATCAGGGCGATCAGGGTAATCGGCTGCATAGAACGAACCAGCTCCTTTAAAAATAAAAAGCGGAATCCTGTGTGGATCCCGTCATTCCTTCGAGAAAAGCACGAAAGGCAACCCCGCCAAATAAAACACGGCTGTGTTTTATGACAGTCTCCACCACTTATTGGGATTGCAGAAAAAAGTATATGCTTTTCGACCGTTTTTGTCAAGCCGCGACAAAAATTTTGTGCAAAATGCGTCAGCAGAAAATTTGCGAAAAATGCGGCATACGCCTTTTATTTTGCGCCAACCTGTGCTATAATACCGTTCGTGCGCCGCGAAAACAGATGCGGCAAACCGAAACAACCTGTAAAACAACGGAAGGTGACAACATGAAAATAGCAATCGCCGGTATCGGCTACGTCGGTTTATCCAACGCCGTACTGCTTGCCCAAAACCACGAAGTGACCGCCTTTGACCTGGATCCGGTCAAAATCGAAAAGGTCAACGCCCGCGTTTCTCCCCTGGTGGATGCGGAACTGGAAGATTATTTAAAAAACAAAGAGCTGAACCTGACCGCCACGCTGGATTGGCAGGCCGCGTTCGACGGCGCCGATTTTGTGGTCGTTTCCACCCCCACCAACTACGACCCGCGCCAGAATTATTTTGACACGTCTTCCGTTGAGGACGTGATCCAGAAGGTCATTCAGCTCGGCGGCAGCTCCTGCGTCGTTATCAAATCCACCGTGCCGGTCGGCTTTGTGGAAACCGTCAAAAAGAAATACAACTTCACCAACATCATGTTTTCGCCCGAATTCCTGCGCGAGGGCAAGGCGCTTTATGACAATTTATATCCCTCGCGCATCATCGTCGGCGCAGACCTGAACGACGAAGCCATGAAGCAGCGCGCCGAAACCTTTGCCGCCCTGCTGAAGGAGGGTGCGGAGAAAAAGGACGTTCCCGTTTTGCTCACCGCACCGACCGAAGCGGAAGCGGTCAAGCTGTTCGCCAACACCTATCTGGCGCTGCGCGTTTCATTCTTCAACGAGCTGGACACTTACGCCAGCGTGCGCGGGCTGGACGCGGGGCAGATCATTGAGGGCGTTTGCCTTGACCCGCGCATCGGCAGCCACTACAACAACCCGTCCTTTGGCTACGGCGGCTACTGCCTGCCCAAAGACACCAAGCAGCTGCGCGCCAATTTCCAGGATATTCCCAGCACGCTCATCGCCTCGATCGTGGAATCCAACGCCACGCGCAAGGATTTTATTGCGGACGACGTGTTGGAAAAGGCGGGCTTTTACGGCGACGGCTCCATTGGGCGCAACGGCGTTTCCGGCCGGCAATGCGTCATCGGCATTTATCGCCTGACCATGAAAACCAATTCAGACAATTTCCGCCACAGCTCCATTCAGGGCGTGATGAAGCGCATCAAGGCAAAAGGCGCGCAGGTCATCATCTACGAGCCGAGCATGAAGGAAGACAGCTTTTTCGGTTCGCCCGTGATCCGCGATTTTGATGAATTCGCCGAACAGGCCGACCTGATCATTACCAACCGCTACGAAAAGAAGCTGGACAAGGTGAAGGACAAGGTCTACACCCGCGACCTCTACCGCAGAGACTAAAACAAAAAAGCAAAGAAGCAGTTGAAACCGAATTCCGGATCAACTGCTTCTTTTGTTGTTTGCTTTTTATTGCTTAGCGACCTTGCGCTGAATGAGCTTGACCAGCTCCACGATCGGGATGATGGCAAACGCCAGCGCCAGCGCAACGCCGTATTCCGCCAGACCG
>CADBPL010000159.1 GCA_902796535.1 Oscillospiraceae bacterium | reverse complement strand
GGCGCTTTGCTTTGCGCTGCTCGTGGTGTTCGGCTCGATGAAATTCACCGTTCACAACCGCGTGCTGGAATGGCTGGGCAAGCACACCTTTGAAATTTTCATTCTGCAGCGCCTGCCGATGAAGGTACTGGGCAAGGTGGGGCTTGCGCCGTACCACGTGCTGTTTTTCGCCGCTGTGCTGGTTATCACGCTCGCGCTCTCGTTCCTGTTCCGGCAGCTGACCGACCGGCTCGACAGCGTGCTGTTCCCGAAAAAAGCGGCGTCATAAATGCAAAACCCACAAACCAAAAAGAAGCATAGGCAACTCCGCTTGGGAGAAGCCTATGCTTTATCGTTTTGCCTGCGTTTATTTGATCTGCGTATAGTTGTTGCCCTTCACCATGAACACGTGGTTGGAAATATCCATGAGCGGTTTATCGTGCATGGAGTCGGTGTAAAGGCAGTCAATGGTCACGTCGGGGTAGACCTTGCGGAAAGCCTTGACCTTGTTTTCGCGAAAATTCATGTTGATGATCTGCCCGGTTACGGGGTCGATCTGGGAGGCGATATAGTGCTTGATGCCGATGCGGCGGCAGATTTCGCCGATGACCATTTCGGGCGAGGCGGAAACGATCACGTCGTCCTCGCTGCGCACATCCTCATAAAACGGCTTGATCTTATGAATGTTCTTGTCCCAGAATTCCATGACGATGCTTTCCATATCCGGCAGCTTGGCCAGATACTGCTCCACATACTTGGAATAGCGCGCCATGCCCTCCTCCAGCCGCAGGGAACCGACCTTGTATTGCGTTACGCCAGAGATCATGCGGGGGATATGGCGCAGCACGGAAGCGTCGCGCCCGAGCATCATTTTGAACAGATCGACAAAGCTTTCGCCGTCGTAAATGGTGTTGTCAAAATCAAATACGTTCATGTTTGTTTTTCCTTAATTTTTTTCGCTCAGGATCTTGTTCAGGCCGCCCACGTCATAATCCGCCACGGTGATGTTCAGGTCGCAGTTGCGGTAGGGCGCTTTATCGGTGTAGAACACGACCGTTACATAAAGCCCGTTGGCGACTGTGCCGAAATAATAGGAGTCGCCGTCTTTGGGCTGACCGGGGAATTCCGGGTTGCCGTAGCTCTGCGTGAAGCCTGCTTTGTCAAGCGTTTTGGTGTAGGCCAGAAACTGCTCATAGCTGTAGTCGTTCAGGCTGATGCTGGCGCAGTTGCCGCGATCGTCGTAGGTCGTGGTCAAAAAGTCGATTTTATCGGCTGCTTTGGGCAAAGCGGCCATGAACTTGTCGTCCGGCCATGGCTTGTTCTGGCTGGGCAGGGTGTTGCCGACGGGAACCGTCTGCGGCGGCGCCTCGGTGGGCAGCGTTTCACCCTCGCGCGCCGGATAGGTCTGGATCGATTCGACGTAGGTGGTCAGGGCTTCGTATTCGGTTTTGCCGTCTTTGCCGGTCACCGTTTTGGTGGCGGCCTCCCCGCTTTTATCGGTCACTAAAATGGGAACGCGCGTGGTTTGCACCACGCCTCTTTCATCGGTCACCCATTCGCCGGGGCGGTAATTGTCGGTCGTGGTCTCGCCTTCGGCTTTGCCGCCTTTCTTTTGGCAGGCAGCGAACGCGAGCACGAACGTCAGAGTCAGAAGCAAACAAACAAGTCTTTTCATTCTGCAGTCCTCCTTTTTTTGCATTTTATCACAAAAGAATTCATTGGTCAATTTTTGCAGTCAAATTTTAATAATGCTGTAATCATAAATTGTCAAAACAGCCGTCCAGCTCGGCGTAACGGTAAAAATAGCGGTCGCTCAGCGCGATCAGCTTTTCTTTGTTGTGCGCGGAGGATTCGTCAAAAATGGTGAAGGCGGGGAACCCGGCGGCCTTGGCGGTGCTCACCGCGTGGAGGGAATCCTCAAAAACCGCCGTGTGATCCTTTTCGGTGCCGAGCCGGCGCAGCGCCTTTTCAAAAATCAGCGGATCGTTTTTGTTCCGGCCGATCTCGCGGCAGGTGAAAATATCGGTAAAATACGGCAGCATCCCGTTGTGTTCAAGCGCGGGCAAGGCAAGCCTGCGCTCCGTGGCCGTTGCCACGCACATCGGCACCCCGGCGGCCTTGAGCCGTTCGAGAAACGGCAGGATATCCCGCTTCGGCTGCACCTCATGCAGATAAAAGCTTTCCACCCGTTCGTTGATGTACCGGTTCACTTCTTCCACCGTGTAGGGCAGACCGTATTCCTCAATCACGTAGCGCGAGGACTGCTCCAGATACATGGTGCTGACCTTGTCGCGCAGATCGTCGCGGGGCGTGATGCCGTTTTGACAAAGCAGATCAAAGCTCAGATCGTTCCAGATATACATGGAATCGATCAGCGTGCCGTCCAAATCAAAAATAACGCCGTTGAGCTTCATGCGTTTTGCCCCCTTTCCGGCAGTTGGATGCGGCTGTTCCACAGCACGAGCACCGTTCCTTTTTTAACGGTGACGGCGGCGGGAACGCCGGTGAATTCGTTGCTGACCCCGAGCGGAAAATCGGGGGTCAGCTCAGCGTCGGCGAGCGGGTATTTCAGCCCCCGCAGCGTGACGCCCTGCGCGGCTGCGCCGTGGGCAAAAACGGATAAAAAGCCCTCGCTCTTTTCAGAAAAGGAAAGCGTGCCGTTTTGCAAAGCGGTCGTCGTTGTGGCTTCTTCGATCAGATAGGCGTGAACGCCCCGGCTTTCCAGCCCGGCGAGCAGCTGCAAATTGGCCAGCGTGTGCGCCAAACGGCCGCCCGTGCCGCCGAACAGCATCAGCTCGCCGCAGCCGGCCCTGACGGCTTCGTTTGCCGCCAGATCCATGTCGGTCTGATCCTTTACCGGCGGGTGGCGCACGATCCTTGCGCCCTGCGGCACGTAGCCCAGCGAATCAAAATCGCCCACGATCAGCTGCGGCGCCACGCCGCAGGCCTGCAAATAACGCAGGCCCCCGTCCGCTGCGATCACATAATCGTCCGGTTCCGGGGCAAACAGGGCGGGCGCAAAATCGCCCGCGCCCACGATCCATGCGCGTCGGTTCATTTCAGGTAAGCCTCCAATCGGTAGATCGGGCAGCCCTGAGAGGCAAAGCGGCTCTCATATTCGGTTTCGATGTTGCCTTCAAAGCCGCTGTGATGCAGATCCAGCGAAACGTTTTTGAGTGCGAACCCGAAATGGGTCAGCTGCTCGATGGAATATTCAAAAAAGTGCATATTATCGGTTTTCTGGTGGATCTCTGCGCCCGGCCTGAGCAGAACGGCATAGCTTTTTAAGAACCGCTCGTTGGTCAGGCGGCGGTTGGCATAGCTGTTTTTGGGAAACGGACAGGAGAAATTGAGGTAAATGCGATCCACGCTTTGCGGCGGCAGATATTTTTCAAGGTATTCCGCGCCGCCGTGCAGGAAGTAAACGTTGGGGATATTCTCCCGCTTTGCTTGTTCGCAGGCCATGACGATCACGTTTCGGGCCTTCTCCAGCGCCAGCACGTTCACGGCCGGCTCGCGCCTGGCAAGCTCGCACGCAAAACGCCCCTTGCCGCAGCCGATTTCCAGCACCACGGGGTTGTTGTTGCCGAACAGTGCGGGCAGGTCGATGTATTCCTTTTTTTCAACGGCGGTCAGCGCGTTCAGATCGTCGCACTGCATGGAGAATAAATAATCGGCGCACTGCGCCATCCGTTCGTCCAGATGCTTCTTTTTTCTCATTCTCATGGGTCATACCATCCTGCTTTACGCTTCAAAAAACTGTATCCGGTCAGGTTTGTTCCGGATACAGTTTTGATTATTGTTCTTCTTCCGGCGGCTCCTCCGGGTATTTTTCCAAAAAGCCGTTGAGCATTTCCACCAGACTGCGCACCTCGTTGTTGGTCCGCCTTTTGATCAGATCGGCCTGCGTCTTTTCGAGCTTGGCGGCCATCGTCAGCGCTTCGGCCTTGCGGCGGGCTTCCGCCTCCACCTTCTGCACGACCTGCGCCACCTCGGTGACCATTTCGGAAGCCGCCTGCAGCCCGCCGTCAGCAGCGTCAGCCGCCGCCTTTCCGGGCTTCTTTTTGGTTTTCAGTTTTTCCAATTCCTTCGTGACCGCCTCATATCTGGCTTTATAGCCGTCTGATGGGGCAGGAACGCTTTTGCGCAGCGCGTTCAGCGCGGCGGAAAGCGTGGCGCAATCGGACACGGCACGGTCTCTCTCCCGCGTGACCTGTGTCAGCTGTTCGCACACCGTGTCGTATTTTTGCTGCAAGGCCTCGCAGCCGTCGCGCAGCTCCTGTTCCTTTTGCTTGATGTTGTCAAGGTAATCGTCAACCTCGCGGTAATTATAGCCGCGGAAGGAGGTGGAGAATATGGCGTCTTCCATATTGAATCACCCTTTTCGGAATTAGTCGTTATAATACTTGAAGCCGTTGGCCCCGGCCCATTCGTGGAACACGCGCAGCGCCTTGAGCCGCTGGGAATTGAGCTGGTGGGCGCCTCTGGTGTACCAGTTCATGGGTATGCCGGCGAGGCTGACCAGATATTTTGCGCTGGCGCAGAAGCCGGAATCAATGGCGTTGTCGAGCAGGCAGATCTGCTGATGGGTGCGGTTGGCGGCTTCCCGGTCGTGCTGCACAAAGAATTCGTCATACATTTTGCCGAACAGATAGGCGCCGCAGGTGGTGGGGGTCGCCACAACGCCCCGCGCGCCGGATTCATACGCTTCCATCAAATAGGGAATGTTGGCCTGAAGCACGGCGGAATCGCCCTGCACGGCAATCTTTTCGCGGATGAGTTCAATGGTGCTCGTGGTGTCTTTGATGCCGACCACGCAGCCGTCTTTGACCAGCCGGCCGTAGCAAGCGGCGTCCATGAGGTGGGGCCGGTCGCCGGGGAATTCATAGAGCAGAACGGGCAGCGTTGTGTGTGAGCTCAATTCGGCAATATACGTGTACAGCCTCTCGGAATCGTTGCCGAAGCCCTTGGTGATGAACACCAGCGCGTCCACACCGGTCTGTTCCATGGCCTTGACCTCTTCAACCTGGCCGAACCAGGAGGGTTCGACGTTGGCTGTTGCCATAACGGGCACGCCGCCCGCGTGCGCAACGGCAAGGGTGGCCAGCTTCAGCCGCTCGGCCAGCGTCAGCTCTTTCATTTCGGAGCTGCCGCAGCAGGCGAACAGGTGCTGCACGCCCTGACGGGCCTGCCACTCAACGTATTGTTCGTACACCGTGTAATCAATGGTGCGGTCCTGATGAAACGGCGTGAGCAAAAGCGAATAAACGCCGCGGTTGTCAAACTGTTTTGACATACAAAAAGCCCTCTTTACTGTTGTTTTGCCAAGTATAACACAATCCGTTGGCAAAATGCAACAATTCAGAGAGCTTTTTATTACGATTCTGCGTTCAGCGCAGGGCAACGTACAGGTAATCGGCGCTGTCCCAGTTCAGCTTGGTGAGCGTGTTGCCGACGCCTGTGTCCGCCGACTGGGTGAGCCTGAACCCGTTTTCGGTCAGCTCGATGCCGCAAGAGGAAAGCGAGCGGCCCGCCATGCCGCACAGGCAGATGAGGCGGCTCGTGTCGGAGGAGGAGTTGTAAATCGGCGGATAGACCGAGGGAAACACCAGAACGAGTCTGGGGTGATAGCCGAGGTTGATCGTGCGGCTTGCGGCATTCGTGCCGAAATAGTAGCCGACCTCCATCGGGCTTCCCCAGCGTTGCTTCTCCTCCGGCGTAACGTGGATATCGGCGTTGTCCATATGGGAACGGCAGAACAGCGTTTTGGGCATGAAGGCCGCGTATTGAACGGCGGCGGATTCCGCCGGGCAGAACTGCGCCTGAATGTCGATCCAGCTTTTGAGCACGAATGCGTCGGTGTCGCGGTCGGCCTCAATGCTTTCACAGCCGGATTCCGAAATGTTGAAGTCGCTCTTGAAGTTCAGACAGTCCACGATTTTGGTGAACGCCGTGTGGCACGCCGTGCCGCCCGCAGAATAGGGCACGTAGACCGAGATCCGGATCCTGACGCTGGCCAGCCGGCAGTATTCGTCGGGCACCTGCTCGCCGTGGCTGTTTTCGGTGAAAAAGTCGCTGATGCGCACATGATCCAGCCCGATGGCGGCAATGGTCTGCCTGAGCGGCGTCGCCTTCGGAATGGCGGGAAATTCGGTGAGAAAGGTCACGTCGGAAAACGTGTCGGTCTGGCGGCTCAGCCAGGCGGCGATTTCGCCGGGCATGGCGCTGATGGAATCAATCATAATGCTACCTCCGTAATGGTTCGGATGATTGCCCAGATGTAGAACACCTTGTCGTTGTGATACACCTTTTCGGCGCGGTCGATCTGGTAAGGCACGCCGTCGGCGTAAAGGTGATCGCCCGCTGACAAAGCGCACAGATCCGGTTCGGGCGGCCCCAGATACAGGTAATGGCCCTGACTGTTGAAGCCGATTTCGGTGTAAATCCCGTCAAGGTACATTTTGTTTTTGTAGCGCAGCGGCTGGATCAGGGCTTTGAACGAATCAAGCGTTCGGCCGTTGACGTCGCGGAGCGCCACGGTCCTGCCGTAGGGCGCGAAGGGGTTTTGCGTCATACATTCACACCTGCCTGAAAAGAAAATCCGTGTCGGTAAGCAGTGCGGCGGCCTGCGCAAAGCCTTCGTCCCGCACCCGGGCGGCGAATTCCATGGTCGCGGCAGGCGAACGGCTAACAGTCACGTCGCCCGCTTTGAAGGTGGTCGCGCCGTTTCCGTCTGCCAATTGGCGCAGCGCAAGGCGGTAAAACGCCAGCCCTGCGGCGGCTTTGGCCAGCCGCGGGTCGTTGGCGTCGTCGGGGGAACGCAGGCGGCCCGCCACTTCGCTCAGACAGATCTCGCAAAGGGGCAGAGCGTTTTCCGCCCCTTTGCTGTCGAAAGTGACAAGCTGCCGCAGATGGTTGAGTACAGTCTGACGGCTGATCATGGCTGCGGCCCCCCGATTAAACGGAAAGCACGCGGGACGCGTCCGTGAAGATCTTGGCGAAGCCCGCAATCGAGGTGATGGCGGCGCGCTCAAGCTGACGGTCGATGAGCTTGTCATATTCGGTCAGCACGTCGCCGGCCTTGACCATTTCCAGCGCGCACTTCTTGTCCAGGCCGATGATGCTGCCGCTTGCTGCGGAAGCGGATTTGACCAGCTCTGCGCCGATGGGGGTGATCATTTTGCCGGTGGCGTGGAAGTTCAGCCCCGCGTTGGAATCCTTGAATTCCGACAGGTTGAGCATCTTCACGGCGTCGGCAGGGTTGGTGATGAGGATGTTCATCTCATACGGGTCAAGGTCGTTCCACAGCGCGATCAGATCGGCGTAGGTGAGCGTGCCGGAGGCTGCGCAGGACGTGGAGGAGGCAGCGTTGCCGTTGCCGTCGCCGTTGACCAGCACGTTGATGGCGTCCGCCAGCTGCTGCCGGGCAATGTAGGCGCCGATCTGCTTGAGGGTCACGGTGAACAGATCAAGGCGCTGAAAGCGGATGGCCTCATAGGAAGCTACCAGCATACGGCCGCGCTTGTTGAGCCTGACCAGATTTTCCTGCGTTTTCACTGTGGTCTGCGGGATCACGCTGCCCTGCGCCACGTCCTTGAGCGCTTTGTCGTCGTCCGACGGCACGCTCGTGATGGAGCGGTAATCGAGCGAATCGATGTTGGTCACGCTCGCCACGATTTTGGGCAGCACGTCGGTCTCCTCCATGCCCTGACGCACCGCGCGGGAAACGTATTCGGGGAACAGGGTGGCGCTGTCGGTGGTTTTGAAGAATTTTTCGACCGGGTCGCTGGCCGCGCCGCTGACGTGGATATCAAAGCGCTTGAGCTGACGCTGATAGGCGTCCAGCCCCTCCAGCGCCGTGCCGCGGTAGTTTTCGGACGGGTCGATGTTTTCCAGCGCGGCCGTGAAAGAGCCGCTGCCGTAAAGGCCTTTTTCCAAACGAATGTTATCAAAGCTTGCCATGGTGTCATTCTCCTTTCAGCAGTTCAAAAATCAGAGCAGAACGCCGCACAGGGCGGAAACGGCGTCCACGTTCAAAACGTATTTTTCTTTGCCGTTGGTCGCGTCCACTTCCAGCGCCGTCGCGCTCCCGGCGCAGAGCTTGTTCAGCCCGACCGTGGGCGCCGTGCCGGTGTAGGGCAGCAGGACGTAGCCGCCCAGCTGCACGCAGGCAAGGCGGTTGCGGCAGGAAATGACAACGCCGAACACGGCGTCATCCGCCGCGCAGGCGGCTACCTTGCCGTTGCCGCTGAGCTTGACGAGCGTGCCGGGGGCGAGGTCGGCAGCGGTGGAAAAGGTGAGTGTTTTTTCATCAAAACCGATAAAAGATACGGACATAGGGATCCTCCTTAAATTTTGAATTCATGGTTGTTTTCTGGTTCGGGGCTGTTGTCGCCGCATAGCTGCGGGCGCAGGGGAAAGCGCGCGGCAGCGGTTGAGCGGAACGATTTGCTCAGGGCTTCCAGCTGCTCTTCCGTCAGCCCCCGGCAAATCTCAGTCAGCGCGGTCTTGCTCAGGGCGGGCAGGGCGAGCACGCCAAGGCGCGTCACGTCCTCGACCAGACCCCTGCGCAAGCGCTCGGCCGCCGCCGTCAGGCTTTCCAGAGCGCTGCGCGTGAGCGTAACGGTTTCTTCGCAGTCGGGCTCATGCGCCGTTTTGGCGCTGCCGGCGGTAAAGCTTTTGGTCACGCCGGCGCTGCGCTGGGCAGGCACGGCAACAAAGCTCCACTCATAGGCGTCGGTCGGGTCGGCGAGCACGGCGTGGCAAACCTTGCCGTCATACAGCTTGCCTTTTTGGTGGCGGCACCCGCCCGGCCTCATGCTGCTGCCGCAAATCGAGCAGCGCACCGTGCCCACGGCGCAGCTGACGCTGGTTTCCTTTTTGATGCCGCTTTTGATCTGTGCGATCATTTCCTTCGTTTCTTCGGTGACGGGCATATAGGCCTTTGCCTTCAGGCAGGTGTAGGGCTCGCCGTTCATCGTCTGCTCGGCCGGGTTTTCCTCCACCCACGTTTTATAAATGCGCGCCATCTGGTCTTCGCTTTTCATGCTGTGGTCGGCGATGCCGGTTTTGCCGTCAAACAGTTCGGCGAGCCTGTGCAGCGCCGGAACGTCGAACCGCTCCATATCGCGGTCGACCAGATTGTCGCAAAGCGTCAGCGAAAAGCAGAAGACTTCGTCGCGGGTGAGATCACGGAGCGTGTGCCGGTTGATCAGCGCCAGCTCCTCCTCGGGCAGAACAGCGTCCTGCGCCGCGGTGAAATTGCTTTTTTTCATACGTCCTCCTTGTTGAAGTTTTCCGCCTGTGCGGTGAGCAGCTGCGCCCGCGCCTGTTCGACCATATCCTGCAGCATGATGTCGTCCCACATCACCTGCACGCCGCCGTCCAGACCTGCCAGCCGCAGGCAGACGGCGCAGATCTTTTCGATGGCGGGGGTCAGCACGCGGCGGTAGGCCTCCAGTTCGCTCGTCAGCGCGTCCGCCTGTTGGGATGACATGCGTTCCGTGGTCGACCAGGACAGCCCCAGCAAAAACGGCGGCAGGCCGGTTTTGGCAACGATCTGCTCAATGAGCTGGCGCACGGGCACCTCGCTGTCAAGGATCGGCATATCCGCGCCGATGGCTTTGATCTGCACGTCGCCCACGGCGATAAAATCCTTGACGCTGTGGCTGCTCATGGCGCTGCTCCATTCCCGGGCCACCTGCATTGCGCGCTCTTTGGCGTAGGCCTTGTCCAACGCGTCGTTTTGCGGTTTGTAGGTCACGGCAAAGCGCACGTTGCCGCAGCGGTCCCAGTTCACGCCGGTGGTGCGAAGAATTTTGAGCAGGATCTCGCCCACAAAGGGCAGCCCGTGCAGCAGTGAAACGCCGCTGAAGGCGCCGGGCTGCGGGTTGAGCGCGGAAAGCACGACCAGATCGGGGTATTTCACCGCTTCGCGCACGCCGCGCGCCGTTACGAACAGGTCAACGTCAAAGCCGTTTTGGCTGCGAACCAGCTCCACGTTTTTCAGCGGCGCGTTGTAAAGCGCGGCGGGCTGCCCGGCTGCGTCGGTCACGATCTCGCCGATCGCCGTGCCGCAGGTGAGCAGCTGCTCAAAGTAGGCGGTCATAAAGTTTTCCATGCCGGTGGAACAGCCGTTGACCGGCACGCGGCGCAGAAAATCGTCCAGAAACGCCTGCGCGTCGGGGTCGGAGCAGCGCACGCAAAAGCCGCCTGTCAGGCGCACCAGCTTGGTCACGGCGGCGTCGATCACCGGCACGGCCTCGCGCAGCGCGTAATAAAGTCCGGCGTGGTAATAGTCGGGCGAAGCGTCCTGCCCGAAGCCGGACAGGGGCGGGGAGGCGGCGGTCTGCACGGCGCAAACGCCCGCCTCACCCGGCGGGGTTTTGTTCTTTTTCATCAGTCATCCTTCCTATCCGCTGCGAGGGCGAAAAATCCGCAGCCGTCGTTTTGATCCATGAGCGTGGTCACAAAATAGCGCATATCGTCCATGGCGTGGTCGTTTTCCTTGCGCACGCTGTCTTTTACGCCGGAATCATCCCAGCGGTAAAGTGAAAATTCCCGGATGATGTCCTTGCATCCCGCGCCGATCATGATCTTTTTCATCCGCAGCGCATCCGAGGTTTTCCGGATGCCGTCCAAAACGTCGTTTTTGGCGGGGATCACGCGGAATTTTCCGTGGCGGCGAATGCACTCGATGAAGCTCGCGGCGGAGGGGTCGACCGCCACGGCGCTGATTTCCAGCCCTTCGCAGAGCTCCTCCAACGCCGCGTAATGCTCCTCGTCCGTTCGCTGAATGCCCACGGTGCGCGAGGCGTAGTAATACTCTCTCAATCGGTACCAAACGCCGTCCTTTTTGCCCCAAAGCCCGAACGAGGCCGGGTTGACCGTGCCGTAATCGCACGAAACGCAGTATTGCTCGCACCGTTCGGGCGGCAGGGCGCAGACGTGAACCCTGGGGTCAAAAAACGGGTAGACCACGCCCTGCGCGGCGATCCACCGTCCCTCGACGAACCGCTGATAGAACGGCCCGGAATACAGGC
Organism: Oscillospiraceae bacterium; assembly: GCA_902796535.1. Lineage (GTDB taxonomy): Bacteria > Bacillota > Clostridia > Oscillospirales > Acutalibacteraceae > UBA8612. The sequence goes on along the minus strand of CADBPL010000159.1, from coordinate 1,299 downwards.
TCTTATATCGCTGAATGATCTTCGGCGTCAGGGACGGGTTGTCCTCCATCAAAAAGTGGAGATACAGGCATTTTTTCTCCTTGCGTTTCCGGATCCACTCGGTGTGGAACCAGTGCATGGGCGCGTCGGGGTTGCAGTTGAACCAGAATTTGGAGCCTTCCACGGAACAGCGGGCCAGCGCCTGCTCCACAAACGAGCGCGGCATGAGCGCCACCTCGTCAAACAGGATGCCGCTGAGCGTCATGCCCTGAATGAGCGCGGCGGAGGATTCATCCTTGCCGCCGAACAGCCAGAAGGTGTTGCGGCGGTTTTCAAAGGCGATCTCCAGCTTGTTGCTCGAGAGCTTTTCGCGGCAGTCAAAGCCCAGCTCGCGCAGCATGGGAACCACGGGCGTGATCACGTTGCGCCGCAGCGAGGCGATGGTTTTGCCGCACAGCGCGAACGACGCGCCGTCGAAGGCCGAGAACGCCCAGGCAATGAAAGAAATCGACAGGCAAACCGTTTTGCCGGAGCGCACCGCCCCGTCGCAGATGATGGCGTCGCGGTCGCGAAACGGTGAATCGGGGCACCACCACGTCAGCGCCGTGAGCTGCTTTTCGGAAAACGGCTTGAATTGCGTGACAAGGTTTTTACCTTTACTCATCGGCTTCGCTCCCGATCAGTGCTTTGGCGCTTTTGTTCAGCGCGTCATAAAACGGCAGCGCGCCGTTTGCCGCCGTTTCGGCTTCGCTGAGCTGGCTGAGCTTTTCCAGCGGCTTGAGGCGGTCGAAGAATTTGATCTCCAGCCCGCCGCCCTTGGGGCGCTTGATCTCGGCCACATTGAAAAAGTCCATCTGTTCCAGCTCTTCTTCGCTCGGCAGGTTTTCGCCCAGCAGCAGCTTCATCGCGTCGGTCACACTGCCGAAGGCGAGCCGCCTCAACCCCGCGGCGGCTTCGCCGCGGTCGGTTGCCTGAGCGCGGGTCAGCCGTTCGAGCTCCTGCTTGATGTCGCCGCGTTCCAGCAGCCGGGCGGCCGTTCGTTCGGGGCGCAGGGAATACCCCGAGCGGGCGGCGGCGTCGCGGCCGTTGTGCAGCAGCGCGTAGTACAGGCAGAACAGCTTTTCCCGTTTGTTCAAAACGTTGTTGCTGATGTTTTCACCCTCTTTCGCTTTTTTGAGAGAACGTTTTCCGGCAGGCGAATCCGAGTGCAGATCGGCGCGCGGGGCGGTCGAAACCGGCGCGTTTGCCTGTCACTTTCAAAAAGTCCTCTCACTCAAAGGGCTTACACGGCGTTTTTTACACCTGTTTCGGTGTAATTTT
>CADBPL010000158.1 GCA_902796535.1 Oscillospiraceae bacterium | reverse complement strand
TACTTGGTGTATTAACGAGTATTTTTGTGATATATGGCGGAAAATACTCCGTCAAGATGTGCGCCTGCGATTTAATCAGTGGTTACCAAGATTCAAACAAGGTATGCGCCGCAATCAGCCGGTGTTTAAAACACACCGGCGACAACTTCTGTTGCCGCCGGCGTTGCAAAATTATTTCATTTGATCAGAATCGTCTGTTATGCAGGCAGAACCTGAGAGACAGCCGCTTTGAGCAGGCCGGCGTCGGCCAGCAGCGCGCTGTCAGCCGAGTCGATCACACCGTCATGGTTCGGGTCAGCTGCAAGCTTCTGCGCGGGTGTGAGCATATCGGCAGGAATCATACCGGAGGCGATAAGGCCAACGTAGTATGCGTCGGTGCCGTCAACGGAGCCGTTGCTGTCAACATCGCCGAAGATGACGACCGTGTACTGCGCGCGGCAAACGCCTTCGCACATGACCTTGATCACGGAACCCGTGCGCAGATTGGCGTCATCACATTCGATGGTGCCGGTGCCGATCACCTGAGCGTAATCGGAGGCAAACTTCGCCAGCGTCAGTTCCTTTTCAAGGCCGTAAACATAGCCTTCCGTGTAATCAACGACCGTGGTGGTGCTGGGTCTTGCCGCAAGCTCGGAATCCGGGGAAAGGATCGGAATGTCAAGCTGAGCGTGGGTAACGTCGGGCACCAGATTGACCGTATCGCTGATCGAGTAAGCGTTGGTGGATTCGTTGAGCTTCTGCATGGCCACGCAGGTCGGGTACTTGGTGGTGTTGTTCACCGGTGTGCGGCACATATGCTCATCCAAACGAATGGCGCCGCTGGTGATATCAGCGCTGATGCCGCTGTTGACCTTCAGTTTATAAGTGAAGACAAGATCCTTCTGGGTGATCACCTGCGGTATATTGCCGCTCTTGAACGACGCAGTCTGCAGGCGCGAGCACTGCCAGTTGCCGACCACAAAGTCCGGAACCTCGCTGAAGAGCGTCTGCCAGTTGGTGGGCGCAAAGTTAGCCGTACCGGTGATGGTTTTGGTGGTGTTGATGGAGTTGAGGAAAGCAGAATTCGGGTTGACAACAGCCAGCTTGGAAACCGTCGTGCTGAAAAGTGAGAACACGCGCTTATCAAACAGGATGCCAAAGATGCCCTGGCCAACCGGATAGTTGGTGCGGATGCTGACGCGAACGTCGATCACGTCGTTGGCGATCAGGTTCTTGACGGGGATCTCGACGCCGTCAACCGTCTTATAGGGTTCAAGGAAGTATTCGCATTTGGTGTTCAGCGTCCAGACAGCCTTGATGGTGACGTTGCCGGCCGGCATAGTGGTCAGCTCAAACGCTTCACCGTTCAGGGTCCAGCCGCCAAACAGATAGTATTCCTTCTCGGGCTGCACGGGCAGAACGACCGGCGTGCCGTAATCCTGCGTGATGGGGTCGATCTCAGTGCCGCCATCCATATCGAAGTAAAGCGTGTAGGAGTTGACGGTATAGTGCGCGTAGAGCGTATGCTCAAGGTCGACCGTAACGGGCGTATTCTCGTTCACGAGCGTGCCGGCATCGCCGGGCTCCGTGTACCAGCCGATGAAGTTGTAGCCTTCACGGGTCGGCTCCGGAATGATGCCGTAGGTCGCGCCGAACGTGACCTGATAGTTGGAATCGTCAACAATGCCGCCCTCACCGGGATCAAGGTTGACGTGATAGACCTTAATGACCCAGTTCGGATAGAGGGTAACGACCGCGCCGTCATCGCCGAGGTCGGGCATTGTGGTGAGGTCAGCGGGCTGCGTGTGATTGCGGTCAAAGAACCAGCCCGTGCTCATAAAGCCGTAGAGATAGGGATCAGGCAGCTCGATCGGGGAACCGTAGGTTGCCGTGATGGGATCGCAGGGATCACCGTCGCCCGTATCAAACTGGATGGTATAGCTTTCAACATCGCTCCAATGGGCGTAAAGCTGGCCGATGTAGTTCAGGGTGACCATGGTGTCGGCAAAGACCTGCTCGCCGCCGTTGGGGCTTGAAAACCAGCCGAGGAAGGCATGGCCGGCTTTTGTCGGAACCGGAAGCTCGCCGTATTCATGGTCATAGCTCAGCTGCTTGGACTGCACGTCACACTCGCCGCCGTTGGGATCAAAGTAGACATAATAAGTGACCGGCGAGTAGACGAAGGTGACCGTGGTCTCATCCTGGCTCAGCGTAATGGACTGCGTATCGTTATCGGGCATATAACCGGGGTGAACCGGCGCAACAACGCGCACGGTGTAGGTGCGGGTGCCGCTGTAACGGTTGGAGGAAAGCTGAACGCCGGTGTCCGTGACGCAGACGACCGTGTAATAGGCGGTCTTCAGCGTAAGCGCATTCACGGCGCTGCTAAGGTTTTCGGCCATCAGATCAACATAGTACTGCTGATCGATCGGCAGATCGTATTCGATCAGAGCCACTGCTTTGTTGACCTGATCAAAGGTGTTGTAATTGTCCGGATCCATTTCGTTGATCGCAGCGATCAGCGCATAGATTTCGGAATAATCGGCCAGCGCGGCAACCAGAGAGTCAATCGCGAGATTCAGGTTGTCGATCGCGCGGTCGACCTTGGTCTGTGTGGACGACGGGTTGGCAAAGGTAACAGCCGAAGCAGCCAGAACCGCCGTATAGGTCTGGAAACCGCCGCTGTAATCACGCGCCTGGCGGTTCTTCGACATTTCGCGCAGGTAGTAAGCGCCCAGCGCCGTTTTGTTTGCAGCGTCCGCACCGCTGGCCGCGACAAGGATCGTTACAACAGCCTGATAGCTCTTGCCATTGTAATCATAGGTAATGGTGACCGGGATTGACGTGCCGGTGTCCGCCGTAGCAGTCACGGTGACGTTATAGAATCCGTCGGCAAACGTCACAGCGGAAACCGTTGCGCCCGTTGCGGTGGCTGCCACATTGGTCCATTCGATGTTGCCCTGGGTCTGGTTATAGGTGTCGCCGTTCTTGACAAAGGGCATGGCAAACGCGTCACGGAACTGAATGGTCGTCTGCGCACCGTTCGCAACGGTCAACGGCAGACGGATGTTCAGTTTGGACGTGTAATCAGCGGAACGATAAGTCAGCGCGGCTTCCGCAGCTGCCAGATCAGACGCCTTCATTTGAGGGGTGTCGGTGTTGGCGGGATCCTGAACATGAGCCAGAACGCCCTGATAGTTGTCCCACGTTTCTACCGTATAACGGTCCTCACGGAAATAATCATGATTTGCAATCATGTAATCCACCATGGTTTGATCAAAACCGACCGCGCCGGCGATGGCACCCAGGCCGATCTGAACGGAACACAGCAGCAATGCAAAAGCCATGACTGCACTGAGAATTCTTTTATTTTTCATTGATATCCTCCAAAGTTATTTCAATCTTGTTCAGCGGGGCGACGGAACCCGCCGCCCCACATGCAGGTGTTATTTGGAGATGCCGAGGACTCTGAGAAGAACGAAGTTAACAATTTTGTTCATGAACGAAATCAGCGTGTTGATGAAGCTCTTCACAGTCTTGTTGTTGAGCAGGTTATCAACAGAATCAATGATTTCGGCGGCGTCAGCCGAGTCGTTCTGATAGTTCGGATCCTCATCCCAGTGTGCATAAAGCGTTCTGTAATAGCTGGTGTTGACCTTGGTGGTCTCATCAATGACCATACCGCCGGTAAGCTTGTTGTACCAGCCGGCGAAGATGTAGCCTTCACGAACCGGAACCGGCAGGTCGCTGTAAGTCTTGCCATAGGTGACATAAGCAGTCGTCGGGTTGACCGTGCCGCCGTTGGCGTTGAAGATCACGCGGTAGACGTTGGGCGTGTAGTTGAACACGACTTCGACGCCTTCACGGGTAACGGTGACTTCCTGCTTCGCCTGCTCGCAGGTGTAGCCGATGATCTCAGGCACTTCGATGATCATCTTCTTGCCGATCTCAGCATAGATCGTGTCGACACTCAGGGTCTCGCCGACAGCGTCGTTGCCGGTCACAGTTTCGTCGCCCGCTTCCGGCGTTACGTTGGAAACGTCAACGCAGCGGATCCTGATCGTGCTCTGAGCCGGCTTGAGGTTGTCGATCGCAGCTCTGAGGTTGTCGCAGGTTTCATCAACAAGGGACTGCTGAAGCATACCCTGGCTGTAGTTGATGGTGTTCAGGATTCTGGCTACGGCGCTGAAGTCCTCATAATCGCTCGGGTTGAGGGCTTCGGCAACACAGTAGAGCTCATGGAGTCTCTTGAAGTCAGCAGACTTGTATTCGAGCCAGGTGATGGCCTCGTTCAGGTTGTCGTTGGCTTCGTCGATCGCGGCCTGCGTGCTGACCGGGTTGTTCAGAACGCCGACAGCGTTCTCAAGGTCTCTCATGTAGATATCCCAACCGCCGGAATAGAACCATTCCTGACGGCAGGCGGTGATGGCCTTATTGACGGTCGTTCTGAGCGCGGACTTATCGTAGCCGTAGATGCGCAGGACGAAACGCGGGTGAGAGAGATCGTTGCCGCCGGTGGAGGTCTTCATGGAGACGTCAAGCGTGATGGTGGTTTCGATCGTCTGGCCGGGATCGGGGATGCTGTCGTAATAGGCAATGGGATTCCCGTCCTTGTCTCTCTGGGAAACGCCGGTCGTGAACGTAATGTTCTTGGAATCAGTCTGGTTCAGGTTGAACGAGCTGCTGGTGGAGCTCAGCGCAATGACCGGATTGCTGGACGCGATGTTGTTGATCTTGAATTCGGTCGCGGTGCCGCTCGGAATATTGGCGGAGCTGTAAGAGGAAGCGTTCTTGTTCACAGTGAACATCAGGCCGGGGATATCTTCGATCTTCGAGATCTGGCTGACGTCAGCGTAAACCGTACCGGTCGGGATGGAAGCCATGGCGCCCGCTTCACCGCCGTTGGTGTGATCGGCGTTGTAAGCCGTAACCGTTGCAGACGCTTCGCCGATGCCGACAAGCGTTACGTCATAAATGTTGCGCACGGAACCGATGTGGCAGGTGTTGACGTTGATCTTGGCGGAATAGGCGCCTTCAGAAACGAAGGTGTAGGCCTTCGCCGTGTAGGATCTGCCGGTAGAGGGCTGCGTGAAGTTGATGTCTGCCGTGATAACAGTGTAGAGCTGCGAATTGGTCGGGGTGACGACCCAGCAGTAATAATCGCCTTCCATGTAGGGTTCGCCGATGGTGGCGCCGTTGTTGACCGTTGCGGTAACGTTGGTCACGGCAGCGCCGCTCGCCTCACGGAACTTGAGCACGGTGTTGGAATCCTTCGCGACGACGTCGTCGATGATCACGTCGGCGTTGAGTTCATAGTTGATCTTCCAAACCGTCAGGCCGTTGATGGCAAGGTTCAGTCTGGTCGCGCAGGCGTCGACGATGGACTGGGAGTTGACGTCATAGTCACGGTCGAGCGTTACGGCAGCCTGAAGCGCATCTTTGAATTCAGCAATGGTGCTGGTGGTGTAAAGTTTATAATCTTCTTCCGGAATGGCCTGAGCCTGCGCGATCTTCGCATCAAGAACAACGTATCTGGCAAGTCTGACCCACGGAGAAAGATTTGCAATTGCAGCAAAGAGTTGTTGTCTGGCAAGAGAGATCTTGGACTGCTTGACATTGCCGGCGTTGTAAACGGCCTCGGCAAAGGTTTTCGCCTCTTGATAGAGTCTCCAGCTTCTGTCGCTGTAAAGCTTTGCGCCGGTGTCGCTGCCGGGAACGAGGTTTTCGTCCTCAACGTTGTTTTCGGCGTATTCGATCTCGCGTTGGAGCTGGGTCTTGCACAGCGTGCTTCTGACGTTGGAGCTCTGCTGCATCAGGTTGTAGTAGTACTCAAGGCAGTAGTAGCAGGTCTTCAGTTCCTGCGCCGTAACGGTGGCAGGATTCTTTTCGTATCTCGTAAGGAGCTCCTGACCCGCTTCATACTCGTCCTCGAAGTCCTTATACATGTAGAGGTGTTTATAGTCTTCTTCTGCGATGGTGCCGTAGGCCGCGTCGGAATAGTTAAGGTTTGTGTTGGGCGGCACGCAGGCATTCATCAGGTTTCTCAGGTCGGATGCGGACTTGTTGGCATAGTCATCAGGCGGAGCCACCTTGAAGCTGGCGTCGGAGCGCAGACCGATGATCTGACCGACAAGCGGAATCAGAGTCGGGAAGTTGTATTCTCTTTCATCATAGAGCGCAGCAAACAGGTTGCTGATAAGGGTGCCGAGGTTCGCGCCGGAGTTGGTGTAAACCAGATCTTCAATGGTGGTAACGGAAGGCACGATATCCTTGCCGTTCATCATGCTCTTGAAGATACGGGACAGGAAGCTGAGCACGAATTTGACCAGCGGCAGGTGCAGTTCCGCGTTCGGGTTGCTGCTGATGCCGATGAAGGAAATGATCTTCTGGATATCAAAGTTCTGAAGGCCGCCGATGAGCACGTTATTGATCAGCGTGCTGGAAACGGTAGCGCCGTTCGGCACTTCGATGGTCAGGCAGTTGGGATCAATGATCTGGAAAGCGGTCGAATCGATCAGCTGCCAGGTGTTCATGGAAGCAAGATCCTGCCTGGTGTTGAAGATGAAGCCGTATTCGTTCAGCGCCCATCTGGCAAGCTTGCCGGTCGTTTCTTCAAACGTCACGTCGTGGCCGTTTTCAAACTGCGGCAGGTTGCAGGGCAGAATGGAATTCAGGAAGTAAATGAGGTAATCGTTGCCGATTTCGATCCAGGCGCCGTTTTGCGGGTCAAGCTCGCCGCTGGCAATCTGGCCGTAGTAGTCGTGTTCGGGCAGGATATCGATGATCATGCTGATGAAGAAATAGGTCAGGCATTCCTGAACCGTATCACAGCCGTTCGCACCGTGCTCGCCCGGATAGCTGTTGAGAATGCGGACGTTGGGCAGGTAGATGGGAGCAAGCAGCGTGAAGAGGTAGGAGATCAGCTGATCCGTCGTGTAATGGGTCAGATCCGGGAAGACCATGTCTTCGGGGAAGTATTCGGGCAGGAACTGCTGAAGCAGGCCGGGGCCGAGGGAGCGAAGCAGCGTCTGAATGTTGCCGTAAAGCTCATCGTTGATATGAAGGCCGTCATGATGCTGACCGTATTGGTCGGTGTAGCCGTTCAGGCTGATGATCTGATAAATGGCAGCGGGCTGTTCCTCCGTGTCGCCGGCTTGCGTTCCGTCAACCAGAAGCCAGTTGAGGAACTTGTCAAGCTCAAGGAGCGGAGCGCGCTCGGTGTTGTAATCGAAACCGAGATGGAGATAATCGTTGACGATGCCGATCACGGTGGGCAGCAGGCCGGGAGCCTCAGGATCGCCATCGGGGAAATCCTTCGAGGTCGTGATGTTGAGCCAATCCGGCATCTTTTCCTTCAGCTTCGGCAGAAGGATATCCTTCATGACAGCGGAGACAACGTCAAGAATGATCTCATAAGCTTCGGTATTCAGGATCTTGCGCCAGGAAGTGGGAACGCCGGTCGTGCCCTGCGTGCCGGGGAAATACTTGGCTTTCAGGCTCGGCAGGAAGCCGGTGTAGGTTTCGACCTGTTCGCCGTTGATCGTCTCGGTCTTTTTGAGGCCGATCAGCAGTCTTTCAAGAACGCAGGCGATCATATCGTCGAGCGTGGTGCCGCTGAGCGAATAGCCCCATGTGTTGCCGGAGATCGGGTCGGCCGTGGTGCCTTCGATCTTGTCGGATGCGTTGACCGCGACAAAGCTGTTGTGGAGAACCTTGATCAGGGTCGCCTTGAGCCAGGCAGCCGTTCTCATCAGGTAGGGAAGCTTGTCTTCATCGACGAAATTGTCGATCAGACCCCAGTCAAACGTGTCGTTGACCACTTTGGCAACCGGATTTTTGTTGTCTTTCAGGAATTCCAGCAGCGCGTAGAACACGGTTTGGTCGGAATCCTTGCTGCGGCGGGGATCTTCAATGGCGTCACCGTCAAGGTTTTTGACGTCACCGAAAATAGAGAAGAAGTTGCCGACCGCAAGCCAGCCGTTGTTGAGCAGGTCGGTCAGGGACTGATACGTTTTGTCAATCGAGGTCAGGTTCAGCCTGATCTTGGTGACCTTCGCATCAACCTCTTCATTGATATTGGCATCGGCGAGCTTCACATCAATGAAGTCAAGAATCATCGAGCAGGTCTGCTCATAGGTGTATGTTGGTTTGCCGATTGAGTTGTATCCGCTCGGCGTGTTGTACGCCTGATAGGCGGATGCGCCGACGGCGAGATAACTCGACAGCAGCACAAACGCCATGAGGATACAGAGCAGTTTTGTGGTTTTCTTCATGAAAACAGCACCTCCATATATAGTGTTTGCGGGTGTTTGGCTGCCGAAGCAGCCCTCTCTTGCCGGACAATAGATACTACTGCACTATTATCCAATGGTATTATAGCATAGAGATTTCAAGATGGCAAGCGAATTGCACGAAAAAATTAGTAAAAATTTAATTTTTTAAGACAGTTTTTCCTTGTTTCAGCCATTGCCCGGCCGGCAGTCACCGGTTCGATGCCGGCAGCAGGAACCGGGCGGGTCAGAAGCAAGAGTTCAGAACGGGGCGGCGCGCAAGGGCAGCGGCAGAAGGAAGGTTAAGCGGTGTTTCCTCCGCCGACCGCGCCGGCGCAGCACCCTCCTTCCGCCTCGTAAATTGCGAATTTTACAAAAAAAGGCCGTGCTCCCCTTTCGGACGAGTCACGGCTTTATTATTCTAATAAATATTTATGGGAAGCACGAGAATGATTAGAGGTGGCCTTATCCCTTAATGAAACACGGAGCCGCCGCGGCAATCAATGCCGACGATCAGCGGAAACTCACGGAAGGTCAGGCGTTTAACGCTTTCGCAGCCGAAGTCGTCAAAAGCGATCACTTCACACGACGTGATGCATTTGGCCGCCAGCGCGCCCGCGCCGCCGATGGCGCACAGGTAAACCGCGCCGTTACGGCGAATCGCCTCACACACCGCCTCATTCCGCGGCCCCTTGCCGATCATGGCGGCCAGCCCCAGGTCCAGCAAAGTGGGCGCGTAAGGGTCCATGCGGGAGGAAGTGGTCGGCCCGCAGCTGCCGATCGCCATACCGGGCGCCGTCGGGGTCGGCCCGGCGTAATAAACGGCGGCATCCTGCAGATCAAACGGCAGCTTTTCGCCCTTTTCAAGCAAACCGAGCAGCCGCTTGTGCGCCGCGTCGCGCGCCGTGTAGACCGTGCCGCTGAGCAGCACCCGATCGCCCGCGATAAGCTTCGGCGCAGCCTCACGCAGCTGAGCAGTCGTCAAATGATAAGACGCCATCACTGTTCCTCCGCTTCTGTACCCAGATAGCTTTTCAGCAAAGAATCCACCTTTTTGAACACTGCGTCGGGATCATCCTCACCGGTGAAGAGTTCGGGGGTCGCTTTCTGCTCACCGACCCGCGCGGCACAGCTGTTTTCCAGCTCTGCGACGCGGTTTTTGAGCGCAGCGATCTGCGCATCCTTTTCGGCCAGCTGTCTGTGCTCCGCCGCCTGTTCGATGAGTAGCTGCTCGATATAGTCAATAACATCCTTCCGATTGAAGCCGCCGACCGCGGCTTTTCTGAAAGACTTATCCTCGCTCATAATGCCTGTCCTTTCGGCAGCTGATCCTCTTATTTCAGCGCAAGAGCCGCCTTGGTCTTTTCGACAATGTTTTCAGCGCAAAGGCCGTAGATCTTCAGCATTTCGACCGCGGGGCCGGAAGCGCCGAATTTGTCTTCCACCCCGACGCGGATGACCGGCACCGGGCAGGCTTCGCAAACCGTTTCGGCCACAGCGGAGCCGAGGCCGCCGATGATGCTGTGTTCTTCGACGGTGACGATCACGCCCGTCTCCTTTGCAGCGGCAATGACAAGCTCCTTGTCGATCGGCTTAATGGTCGCCATGTTGATCACGCGCGCATTGACGCCCTGCGCCGCGAGCGTTTCGGCTGCGGCAAGCGCTTCGGCCACCATGAGGCCGGTCGCGATAATGGCAACGTCATTGCCCTGACGCAGAACATTGCCTTTGCCGATCTCGAAGCGGTAGGTTTCATCAAACACGCGCGGCACGGCCAGCCGGCCAAAGCGCAGGTAAACCGGGCCGTCCAGCTCGGCGGCCGCAAGAACGGCAAGCCTGGCCTCGACGTCATCGGCAGGGTTGATGATGGTCATGCCGGGGATGGTGCGCATGAGCGCGATATCCTCGCAGCACTGGTGGCTGGCGCCGTCTTCCCCAACGGAAATGCCGGCATGGGTCGCGCCGATTTTGACGTTGAGATGGGGGTAACCGATGGAATTGCGGATCTGCTCAAAGGCTCTGCCCGCCGCAAACATGGCGAACGAGCTGGCAAAAACCGTATAGCCCACCGCCGCAAGACCGGCGGCGACGCCCATCATATTGCTTTCGGCAATGCCGGAATCGAAAAACCGATCCGGAAATGCGTTTTTGAAGTTAATGGTCTTGGTCGCTTTGGCAAGGTCGGCGTCGAGCACGATGACCTTGTCGTTCTTTTCGCCCAGTTCCACAAGAGCCTTCCCGTATGCGTCACGGGTCGCTACTTTTACTACATCAGCCATTCTAATCGCCATGCGATTCAGATTTTCACAAAAGAGATCAAAAGGCTCTCTCCTGTGTCCGAATCGCACCTCCTTTCTGATTTTTCACACTATTTCGCCGGAACCGCACACGCGCTGCAGGCAGCACGGTTCCTGATTCCATGATCTGCCTGAATGCTTACATCGTTTCGAGCTGCGCCAGTTCAGCGTCAAGCTCCGCCATGGCGATGTTGTATTCCTCCTGGTTCGGCGCCTTGCCGTGCCAGTCGCAGTTGTCTTCCATGTAGGAAACGCCCTTGCCCTTGGTGGTTTTGGCAATGATAGCAGTGGGCTTGCCTTTAAAGCCTTTGGCGGCGTTGAACGCGGCGTCGATCTCGTCAAAATTGTGGCCGCAGATCTCGATGACGTTCCAGCCGAAGGCCTTGAATTTTTCCGGGATCGGATAGGGCGAGTTGACAGAGGAAACGGTGCCGTCGATCTGGAGATTGTTGTTGTCGACCACGGCGACTAAATTATCAAGCCCCTTGGCGGCGGCGAACATCGCAGCCTCCCAGACCTGACCCTCCTGGATTTCACCGTCGCCCAGAATGGTGTAAACACGGTAAGGCGCCCCGGCCAGTTTGCCGCCCAAAGCCATACCGCAGGCGGTGGAGATGCCCTGACCGAGAGAACCGGTGCTCATATCCACACCGGGGGTCAGCTTCATGCTCGGATGCCCCTGCAGCATCGCGCCGGGTTTGCGCAGAAGCTTGATCTCATCCGGAGAGAAAAAGCCCTTGAGCGCAAGCGCGGCATAGAGCGCGGGCGCAACATGACCCTTGGAAAGAACCAGACGGTCGCGGTTTTCCGCTCTCGGGTTTTTCGGGTCAACGTTCATTTCACAAAAATAGAGATAGGTCATAACCTCCGCGATGGAAAGAGATCCACCCGGGTGACCGGATTTGGCGTTGAAAACGCCCTCGATAATACCTTTTCTGACCTGATTGGCCTTGATTTTTAACTGCTTCTTCGCTGCTGCATCCAAAACAGTCACCTCCGTATTCTAAAAATTCTGTCAGAAAAATTTACTGCTTTTTCAGTTTGGTTAAGAATGCCGTGAAGTATTCCGGCAATTCCGCCTGAATTTCAAGGTAGCGCCCGTCGGCCGGGTGGTTGAACCCGATCAGACCGGCGTGCAGGCATTGCCCGCCCAGAGCAACGCCGTTTTTGGGGCCGTAGACCTCGTCGCCCGCCACCGGGTGGCCGAGCCAGGCCATGTGAACGCGGATCTGATGCGTGCGCCCCGTTTCCAGCCGCAGCTTCACAAACGAAAAACCGGGGTATTCCTCCAGCACCTCATAGTGGGTCACGGCACGGCGGGAATGCTGCTCGGTCACGCACATTTTTTTGCGGTCGGCGCTGCTGCGCCCAATGGGCGCATCCACCGTGCCGGCCGGCTCTTTGAAACGCCCGTGCACCACCGCGCGGTATTCGCGCGTGAAGCTGTGTGCGCGAATCTGCTCCGCCAGGCAAAGGTGAGCCTCGTCGGTCTTGGCCACAATGAGCAGGCCGCTCGTGTTTTTGTCAATGCGGTGGACGATGCCGGGTCGGATCACGCCGTTGATGCCGGACAGGCTGCCGCGGCAATGATAGAGCAGCGCGTTCACCAGCGTGCCGTCGGGATTGCCGGGCGCCGGGTGCACCACCATGCCGCGCGGCTTGTTCACCACAAGCAGCATTTCATCTTCATAGCGGATGTCCAGCGGGATGTTCTGCGGCTGCGCTTCCAGCTCACGCAGTTCGGGCGTTACGATCGTGATTTCGTCGTTGACCTCGGTCAGATAGCTCTTTTTTCTGGCCGCGCCGTTCACCGTAACGCCGCCGGCAGCCAGCACGTTTTGCACAAAGCTGCGGCTCAGCTCCGGCGCGAAAGCGCAGATCGCTTTATCGAGGCGCTCGCCCTCGTCGCCGTTTTCCACGGTGAAGGACAATACTTTTTTATTCATCTGTTTTTCGGTTCCCTTTTTTCGGGCTCCTGACAATATCGTAAAGAAGATAGGCAACCAGCAGGAATTCGCCGACCGTGACAAAGCAATCGGCAAAATTGAACACGGCGAAATCAACGAAAAGCACTTCGATGTAATCCACCACGAACCCGCGCAGGACGCGGTCGATCAGGTTGCCCAGCCCGCCCGCGAGCACGCAGGCGACAACAACATTCAAAAAACGGGAACGGATGCGTCCGGTCAAAATCAGCACGACGCCAACGAGAATCACCGCCGCGGTGACGACCGAGAGCAGAACCGTGTGGTCGGACAGGATGCTGAACGCCGCGCCGGTGTTTTCAACGTAGCGCAGCTGCAGCACGCGGGGAATGAGCGTTACGCTCTCTCCGGCCGCGAGGGTCGAATGCAGCACAGCGTATTTGATGAGCTGGTCAGCCGCCGCCACCAAAACAAGGATGCCGCAGCAGAGTGCCTGAATCATTCGTCGCCCTCCGTTAGTATGATCGGTTTTCGGGCAATGCCGCACGTCGGAAAATGCGGTACCCAATTATTTTTTCTTGAAAAAGCTGCGGAAGAAGGATTCCTGATCTTCGTCTTCATCGTCATCCTCTTCGATATCGTCTACCACTTCGTAAACGGTGCCGCCGTGGGAAATGTTCTTGCCGCCGTCGCTGCGATTCAGATCCTCCGCCGCTTCAGTCTCGTAGGAAGCATAATTCTCTTCTGAATCGTCCGTGTCAGCGTCTTCGGAAATATGGAAGCCCTGATGGATTTCTTCATCCTCTTCATCCGTTTCGGGGGCGTCGTCCTCCTCGGTGTAATCGTCAGCCGTTTCATCCCCGGCTTTGTCGGGATCGATCGGCGTCAGCTCCTCTTCCCCGGCTTCTTCATATTCTTCTTTGCTCGATTCTTTTTCGGGTTCTGTGTCGGAATCAGCCGGCTCTTCTGCGTTCTGCTGCGCCTGAGCTGCTTCGTCCGCTTCGGGTTCTTCCGCTTCGGCGGCAGGCTCTCCGGCTTCGGCGGCAGGCTCCCCGGCTTCGGCGGCAGGCTCCCCGGCTTCGGCGGCAGGCTCCCCGGCGGGTTGCGCGACTGCTTCCTCCGCGATCTCTTCTGCCGCTTCTTCCGGCTGCGCCGGAGCGGCGGGCGTGACATAAACCTTTTCTTCCAGCTCTTTGATCTGAGCGGCCGCCAGAGACGGAATGTTGCGGATCAGCTCCACGTGTTTGGAATAAGCCGACAGAATTTCGTTGCGGAAATTATTGGTTTCAAGCTTGAGCAGGTCAAGCGTGCGTTCGTTTTCGGCGTGGTCGTGGTCGGACTGCGCCTTGATCCGCGCGGCGTTTTCTTCCGCCTCATGCAGCATGCTTTGCGCCCGGTTGTCGGCTGCGGCCAGCTTTTCGTTGTAATAGCTGTCAGCCTTGCGCATACGGTCGCGGGCGGAGGCCTCGGAATTGACGCGAAGCTCTTCTGCCGCGGTCTTGGCTGTGCGCAGCATTTCCTCGACCTGCGCCTTGGCGGCGGCAAGCGTGCTCTGCGCCTTGGCGGCGGATTCCGTCAGGCGCGCTTCGCTCTCGCTTTGGGCGGCGGCGAGCGTCTGCTGCGCTTCGGCTTCGGCGCTTTCAAGCGTTGCCTTGGCGGAGGACTCGGCGCCTGAGACGGTTTCCTCTGCCTTGATCCGCGCCTCTTCCTTCATGGTGGCAGCCATTTTCTGCGCCATAAGCAAAGCGGCGCTGATGTTGTTTTCTTCTTTTTTGTATGATTCCAATTGCTCCGTCAACATGTTGACGCGGCGAATATATTCGTTCTTTTCCTGACTCAGGAACTCAAACTCTTCCGCCACCTCGCCGAGGAATTCGTCCACGTCAATGGAACGATAAGCGCCGCGGCCGGCAGAGGTGAATTCATGCGCACGAATTTGTGCCGGTGTGAGCATTCTTCATTCCCCCTACTGTTAACCGAAATAGATCTCGCCATTCTGGATGCTTTCGACCATATCGCCCGTCAGATCATATCCGCTCGGCGTGATGATAAAAACAGCGGTATCGATCTTGGTGATCTTGCCGTTGTTGGCGTAGGCAACGCCGGAAAGGAAATCGACAAAACGGCGCGTGGTCTCGCTGCCCGCTTCTTTCAGGTTGAGGATGACGAGGCATCTTTGATTGACCTGATCCGCAATGCCCTTCGCGTCGCTGAACACGGCAGGCTGCGCGAGCACGACCTTGTTCTTGCGGCCGGCAGCGGACGCGTTGCTGATGTCAACAACGTTATCGGAACGGCCGGAACCGGCAGAACGGAAAACGCCGAAGGCAGATTTTTTCGGCGCGGCGGGAACATCCTCTTCTTCCGGTTCGTCATAGTACTCGTCTTCGTATTCTTCCTCTACATCATCGTAATACTCAGAATCGTTCTGACTGACGAGCTTGCTGATTTTGTCCATAAATCCCATGGTTTATTCCTCCTGAACTTTGATTATTACTTTCGTTATTCAACGATAGTTCCGTCCGCCGAAGATCGAGGTACCGACGCGCACAAGGTTGGACCCTTCCAGCACCGCCTCATAGTAATCGGAGGACATTCCCATCGACAAAACCTTAATATTAGTATTATCTATGTTTTTAGAGCGAATGTCAACAAACATTTGCATCATTTTTGAAAAAAAAGCTCTGGAATCGTCGCTTTTTTCACAAAACGGCGGGATCGCCATCAATCCGCACACCTCAATTGACCCGATCGAGGCAATTTCGGCAACCGTTTCTTCCGCCGCCTCCCACGGAATGCCGGTCTTGGATTCTTCACCGCCAACGTTGATTTCGGCAAGGATCTTCATTTTTTTGCCGATCGCTTCGGCGCGTTTGCCGATCTCCCGCGCCAGATGAACGCTGTCCACCGACTCGATCATTTCAACCTCGCCGACGATCTGTCTGACCTTGTTGGTTTGCAGGTGACCGATCAGGTGAGCCGTGTGCGGCAGCAAGTCGGGCTTTTTGCTCAGGTATTCCTGCACCTTGTTTTCGCCGATCAGCGTCATGCCGCCGGCGATGGCATGGTTGATGTATTCCGGCGCAACGGTCTTGGTGACCGCCATGATCTGAATATCTTCGGGGCTCCGGCCGCTCAGCCGCGCCGCCTGAGCCACCCGTTCGCGCACAACAGAGAGGTTATAATCAATGTCGGCAAACCGTTTTTCATCAAGCAACTGCTTTTCCGTCATACAGGTTCTTCCCTTTCGTAATGATTTGATCGTAGCGTTTCACTTTGTTCCCCTCACCGCCGGTCAGGATATAATCGTCCGACTCCCAGAGCACGTTGATCTGACGGAATGAAACCGTGTTGGAGCGCAGAATGAAAACGCCCTTTTTGCCGTTCTCCTCGCGCACCGCGTCCGCCGGGATAAGGAACCCGTTGACGGTGTTGAAAATGATCTCCACTTCTTCCCGCCTCATGTTGAGAAAAACATTGTCGACCCGGCTGCACCGCAGCACCACGGCCGCCTTGCCGGAACCGTCCACATTGATCGCGGCGACCACGCCGTCGATCTCCTCTGCCGTGCTGCGGAAGGCAATGCGCACATGCGCATCCTTTTTCAGCTTTTCAATGTTTTTGGTATCGACGCTGGCGACGATATACCAGTTGAACTCGGTCACGATGCGGCCGATGCAGGTTTCCTTCACGGGCTTCGGCTTGAGCGCAAACAGCTTGTTCACGCCGGCGGGTGTGATCTGTTCCACCTCAGCATACTTCGTCTGGCTCTCATAGCCGTCGGTGTTTCCGACATAAAAGCCGGAGTGCTTTGCCATAATGGTGCCGCTTCTGGAGATGGATTTGCTCAGGGTCTCCTCCTGCACGCTCAGCGCGTTGAGGACGCTGCCAAAGCTGATGGCCTCGCCGACCATGAGCTGTTTTTTGACCACGGCGCTGCGCAGCATGGAAAAGCTGTCGTCAGTCCGGTCGAGCTGATCGCTGCCAATGCAGTCCACCAGCGACGCCACGGCCTTATCAATGGAAGCGTCCAGCCCCTTGGTGTCGATGTTGCTCATCGGTGAAACGGACGCCAGCTTTTTATAACGCTCCATTTCACTGCGGACGTGGGTGAGCAGCTCGTAATCGGCCGCCTGCGCCTCGGAAGAAAAGGTCATGGCGATGGGATTGCCGGCCGTGACCTTGCCGCCGTCCTCAAAAAGAGAAACGACCGTGTTTTTGCCGGGAATATCCACGTATTCCTCCGACCGCACAATAAAACCGTCCACGGTCAGGCTGTCATTCTGCTGCGTTTCAAGCGCCGCCTGAGTCTGCACCTTGTCAACGCAGGTAACATAAACGCGGTAGCACATATACACCGCCGTAAACACGCCGACGGCAACGATGCCGATGCGCTTGATCGTCTGGATCATTTCCCTGTTCATTCCTCTCCCCCTCTCAAAAAAGGTTCGCACAAATCGCCCGCGTGAGCGGCGAGTGCAGAAAAATCGTCGTATTCATCTATATACAGGCGCACGATGCGATCATCCCGCCCGAACCAGGTGAGCTGCCGCTTGGCGTAGCGCCTTGTTTGCTGTTTTAAGTGGTCGAGCGCCTCCTGCATGGTCGCCTCTTTGTCGAAGAACCGCCTGAGCTCCTTGTGGCCGATGGCCTGCGCCGCCGTGGCGCGCGGATCGTTCAGGCACCGCTTCGCTTCTTCGAGCAGACCGTCTTCGACCATCCGGTCCACACGGCGGTTGATGCGCTCATAAAGATAAGCGCGGTTTTTCACGAACAGCCCGAGCATCAGCACACGGTAGGGCGACGGCTCGGCGCGGGACAGACGGTTCTGCTCGGTCATCGTCATTCCGTTCTGTTCATAAAACTCCAGCGCGCGCAGGATGCGCTTAGTATCGTTTTCATGCAGCTGCGCCGCCCGTTCCGGATCCACCCGCCTCAATTCCTCAAGCAGCGGCAAAATACCCTCCCGCTCCAGCCGTTCGATCAGTTTTTGCCGAATGCCCAGATCGGTCTCGCCTTCGGTAAAGGTCACGTGGTCAAGCAGCGCGTTGATATAAAGCCCCGTACCGCCCACCACCACGGGCAGCCTGCCGCGGGTGTGAATGTCGGCAATACACGCGGCGGCGTCTTTGCAGTAGGCCGCCACACTGTAGCGCTCGGTCGGGTCAAGGAACTGCATCAGGTGATGCGCGATCCCCTGCCGTTCCTCCATGGTGGGCACGGCGGCGGCGATCTCCATGCCGCGGTAGATCTGCATGGAATCCGCCGACACCACCTCGCCGCCGAACCGGCGGCAAAGGGCGACGCCCAGCGCCGTTTTGCCCGATGCGGTCGGGCCGACAACGGCAACCACGGGGATCTTCGGTGTTTCGTTCTGTTTCGTCATCATGTTACACACGCCCGAACAGTTTTTCGATCTCACGGCGGGTGAGTCTGGCGATCACCGGCCGCCCGTGCGGGCAATAGCGGATGTGAGGCATGGATAAGACGCGCTTCACAAAGGCTTCCGCCTCATTCCGGTCGGTGAAATCCCCCGCCTTGACGGCGGCGCGGCAGGCGGCGGAATGATAGATCCAATCCGTCTTCTGCGTTGCGACCTCGCGCGAATGGTCGGCCAGATACCCGGCGATCTCCGTGATCTGCCCGGCCAGATCAGTGCCCTGCAGCAGCGCGGGATACTCGCTGACCGTTACGGTGCCGTCGCCGAAATCCTCCACGGTGAAGCCGGCGTCGGCAAGCAGCTCGGCGTGCTCGAGCACCGCCTCATACTCGCTGCGGCTCAGCCGCACCGTCAGCGGCAGCATCAGCAGCTGGGACGGCTGATTGCTGTGCTGCTGTTTGAGCTGTTCATACAGCAGCCGCTCGTGCGCGGCGTGCTTATCGATCAAAAGCAATTCGTCGCCGCACTGCGCGAGCAGATAGGTTTTGAACGCTTCTCCTATGTAAAATACTTCTTCGGCAGGCTCGGTCGTGACGGTCACGGCAGCCTGCTCCTGCGGCTGTTCCGGCTGCGGCTCCGGCTGCGGCAAAACCGGCGGAAGCACGGACGGCTCCTCTTCCTCCCGCCCCGTGCGATAGGGCGCGACCGCATCGTCCTCCACGGTCAGATCGAGCGAAGGCGCCGCCGGTCGCGGCGAAAAAGGCACGCGCGGCGCGGCCGAAAAAGCCGGCGTCGGTTCGCTTTGCTCCATGCGATACTGTCTGGCCGGGATGTTGGCGAAAAAGTCCTTCATCACGGCGTTGCCGACGGGTTTGTTCCGAAGCGGTACGGTATTGGCCTGCGCCTGCCCCAGCGCGGTTTTGACCGCGTTGTAAACGGCGCCGAACACTTCTTTTTCGCTGGCAAAGCGCACCTCGGTCTTGGCGGGGTGCACGTTGACGTCGACGAACGAAAACGGCATGGTCAGGTTGAGCACGCAGCTGGGGAATTTGCCGACCATGATCGAGCCCTTATAGGCCTCCTCCACGGCGGCGCAGCCCGTTTTGGTGCGCACCATGCGGTTGTTGACATAAAACAGCTCCATGCTGCGGTTGGGGCG
>CADBPL010000157.1 GCA_902796535.1 Oscillospiraceae bacterium | reverse complement strand
TGCCCATGATCATGCAGGGCACGCCGCCCGCGCAGAGCATCTGATAAATGAGCGTGGTGGTCGTGGTTTTGCCCTTGGTGCCGGTGACGCCGATTTTTTTGCACGGCACAAAGCGCAAAAACAGATCCATTTCGCCCGTGATCACGGTGTTTTCGCCCACGGCCACGTCGCGCAGGGAAATGCCCGGGCTCTGCATGACAATGTCAAATTCGCTCAGGCAGTCCAGATAATGCTCGCCGCAGATGAGTTCGACGTTGTCGTCCTCCACCGTCACCTGTTTTTTGTCGGCCACGGTGAAGCGCACGTCGGGGTAATACCGGCGCAAAAAGGCAAGCGTTGCCCTGCCCTCGCGCCCGTAGCCGAGAATGAGCGTGCGTTTGTTTTTGAAAAAATCAACTAAGGCTTGATGCATAAGCGTACATTTCCTTTGTGTAATGGAGAAATTCGTCCGGAACGGAATTCTCTTCGTTGAACTCGGTCAGCAGCGGCTTGATCGGTTCGCCGCCCGCAAAATCCCGCAGCAGCAGCGGCAGCGGTTCGCCGCGCATGAGATACTGCTTTTTGGTTTCGGTCAGGGCGGCGTTCACCTCGCGCACGGTGCCCACGCATTCAAACGGCTTGCTTGCGGCTTGCCCCGTCAGGCCGAGAAAATCCGCCCGCAGTTCTTCCTTGTTGAGCAGATCGGAGCCGAAAATTTTTGCCAGCTCCTCCGGCGAAAGGAACGGAGAAAGGATGATATAAACGAACAGGCATTTGGCGCAGCGGCCGCACCAGATGTTCTGCTTGCTGCCCGCGTTGCAGCTGACAAACACGCCGTGATACTGCTTCAGCGCGGCAAACTGCGCGGCGATCTGAAGCTCGTTAAAGCAGCGAAGCAAACTGAAATAGCGGGCGAAGCCGCCGAAATGGGCCTGAATATAACGGTTGAGATCCTGTTCAAATTCGTAGGACTTGGAATACTGGTGGTTGACCGCCTGCCCCGCCACGCTGGCCTCGTTGGCGCTGCTCTCGTTGGAAAGGATCAGATCGGTCGCGCCGATGAGATAGGCGCAGTACAGCCCTAAAAAGCCCACGATGGCGGAAAACGGCGTGTGCCCGTTGAGGTAACCCTGCCGGTTGAGCTCAAGCAGCTCGGGCGCGATGATGCGTTTGGTGCGCACGATGTCGCTTTCGTTCAGCCCGGCGGCCAGCACGCCCTGGGTGCGCGCTAACTGGTCGTTGACGGTGAAGCATCTGAGCCGGTCTTTTCGGTCGCTCAAAAGCGAAAGCGTCACGTCGCTGTCCTTGCCGCCGCCCACGGGCACAAGGCTCAGCCCGCCCGTGCGGCAGCCCTGCCACAGGGGAAAATCGCCCTCGCTTTTGATCTGAACGAACGAATCAAAATCGGTTTCGATTTGGTTGCGGTAAAAAAATTCGCCCAAACCGCCCCACCACAGCTTTTTCCACCACAGCACGTCCTCATCGCTCAGTCGCCCGCACCGCACCAGCACGGTGGGCGGGCAGGCGGCCTTCCAGTAGCTGACCAGCTCCACCATGCCCAGCGCAAAGAGAATGCTTTTGGCGCTGGGCGAATCAAAGTCGTTGAGCAGGGTCAGATTGTCGGTGAAAACGGTCGTGGTCGGGTGAAATTCGCAAACGCCGTCAAGCGAAAAATCAAACGTGACGGTCACGCCTTTTTCGTCACGCACGGCGGAAAAGCCGTTGAACGAAAAGGTTTTGTTTTTTTGTCGCAGTTCGTCAAATAACGTGTTCACAGTTTTGCTCCGTTATCAGTTCTTGGTCTCTTTGGTCGGGTCGCCGCAACACTTTTTGTATTTTTTGCCGCTGCCGCAGGGGCACGGATCGTTCGGGCCGACCTTTTGCGAGGCGGATTTGCGCACGGGGCGCTTCTTTTCGGTGGCGTCGCCGCCGGCGTTGGTGCCGGTGACCTTCACCTTTTGCTCACGCTTGGTGTCATCCTCGGTTCTGACCTGAACGGACAGGAACATTTTGATGGTGTCCATGCGGATCTGACGGGTCATGTCGTCGAACATATCGTAGCTTTCAAAGCGGAACACGACCACGGGGTCCTTCTGGCCGTAGGCGCGCAGGCCGATGCCGCGCTTGAGCTCGTCCATGGCGTCAAGGTGATCCATCCACTTGGCGTCTACGTTGTCAAGCAGCACCTTGCGTTCGAGCAGCCGTGTGATCTCGTCGCCGAACTGTTCTTCACGCGCGTCGTAACGGTCGTGGCCCATTTCAATGAGCGTGGCCAGCAGCTCGTCGCGGTCGGTCACCTCGCCCAGCTCGTATTCGGGCGGCAGCAGCCAGCCGGTCAGCTCCGCTTTCAGCCCGTCGAGGTTCCATTCCGCCGGGCTGACGGAGGCGGGCAGGAAGGTATCCACGATCTCGCCCAGATCCTCATCGAGCATTTTGATCAGCGCGGGCTTGAGCTCATCGCCGTCAAGCACCTGATTGCGCTGTTTATAAATCAGCTCGCGCTGCTTGTTCATCACGTCGTCATATTGCAGCACGTTTTTACGAATGGCAAAGTTGTTGCCTTCGACCTTTTTCTGAGCGTTCTCGACGATGTTGGAGAAAATTTTGGTGTCCAGCGGCATATCCTCGGGCGCGTTAAGGCGTTCGAGCATATTCTGGGCGCGGTCGCCGCCGAACAGGCGGGTCACGTCGTCGTCAAAGCTGAGGAAGAAGCGGCTTTCGCCGGGGTCGCCCTGACGGCCGGAACGGCCG
>CADBPL010000156.1 GCA_902796535.1 Oscillospiraceae bacterium | reverse complement strand
GCCGTATGCCTCCAGCGGGGCAAACACTGCGGCGCAGGCCGCCTTCACGTTGGCAAGCGTTTTGTCATAATCGCCTTTCACATAAACACCCTCACGGAACGGCTGCGCATCGCTGGTGAGATCGCCCAAACGCGAATCCTCCACAATGTCGCCGGTGAGCATGATAAAATCCGGCTGCGTCGTTCTGAGCGCCTCGGTCAGGAAATAATCCAGCTCACGGGCGGGGCAGGCGTCATCCTGCGGGTCGGTGATCTGCAGCACGGTGAACGTGTCTTTTTCGCCGAACGACAGCTTCACCGCGTCGGCGGCCAGTGCATTCATGCCGCAGGAAAGCAGCACCAGCGCCGCCAACAGAACGGACATAAGTTTTTTCATGGCGTTCCTCCTTGAAGCAAGAGAAAAACACAGCGCAGGGTCTTCCCCTGCGCTGCCAATTGCGGTTGGTGATCAGCCCTGTGCGTAGGCGCCGACCTGCATCATGAAGTCGCCGATCTGGGCGCCGAATTCGGGTGCGCCGTCCATGATCAGCTTGCCCTTTTTGCAGGAGTCGAGCATATCATCAATGGACATGAGAATGCCCAGAGCGCTGTCGAAGTTGTCAAAGCGCATGGTGAAGAACGGCATGGCGCGTTTGTATTCGCCGCGGCCGGCGCGGGATTTGCCCGCCTTCACGCGCAGATATGCGCTCACTTCGGGGTGGTCGTTCACAGCCCAGGCATACACGCGGTCGGGGCTCTTGGTGGCCCAGTCGTGAATGGCTTCGTGGCCGTTTTTGTTCAGCGTGCTGATGCCGCTGGAGAGCAGGTAGAAGTAGCACTTGACGAGCAGCTTCTTGGTGTCCTCATCCTCGGGCGGGGTCTTAGCGCCGAGCAGATCGGCCATTTTGAGCAGCACCATCATAAAGCTGATGAACGCGCCGGGGTGTTTGGCGGCGCCCTTCATCTTGGGCAGGTACTGGGGCTTGATGTCGCCTTTGAAAAAGGCGTTGAGTGCTTCAATGCTCTTGAACTCAAGCTCAACGTGAGCGTTGTTGGTCAATTTATCCGCGTGGCAGAGCCATTCGCCGCTGTTCACAACGAAATGGGTGCCGACTTTTCCCTCGGGCACATCCGGGCAAAGCGCGCTCACCTGATAGATGGAGTGCGCATGCTCAAACCTTTTGGCGAGGTTCGGAATATCGTTGGCAATGACCTTAACGAGCGGCAGAGCGGCACAGAGAAAGATTTTATTGGTTAAAACTTCTTCTCTTGAAGACATGATGATCTCATCCTTTCTGCGTGTTTTTTCGTATGAGGACGCCCGAATCAGGTCTCGTCGTCCCAATCGTCGTCGAGCTCGAAGTCAGCCTTCATGGTCTCGCGAACCGCGGCGATGATGCCGTTGGAGTCGATGCCCAGAATCGACATGATGTCTTCATGCAGACCGATGGGCGCAAACTGATCCTGAATGCCCAGGCGTTTGAACGCGCAGCCCTTGCCGGTTTCGGCAACCACTTCGGCCACTGCGGAGCCAAGGCCGCCGATGACGTTGTGATCTTCCACCGTGATGATGCGGCGGGTGTCGCCAATGGCCTTCACGACCGCTTCTTTGTCAAGGGGCTTAATGGTGTGCATATTCAGCAGGCGAACCTTCAGCCCGTCGGCATTTTCAAGGAAGTTGGCGGCCTGAAGCGCCTGGAACGCGCAGGAGCCGCAGGCAATAACGGTGATGTCGGTGCCTTCGTGCAGCTCAACTGCCTTACCGACCTCAAAGCCGTAATCGGTGGTGGTGTTCAGCACGCGGTCAAACCCGCGGTTGATGCGGATATAGTAGGGGCCGGGGTTCTCATACGCGGCGCGCACCGCGTTAACGGTTTCCATACCGTCTGCCGGGCAAATCAGGGTGATGTTGGGCATGGAGCGAACCACTGCCATATCGCAGATGGCGTGGTGCGTGGAACCGGCCTGACCGAAGGAGGTGCCGGAATGGGTGGCGATGATCTTCGCGTTGACGTTCTGGTAGCAGATGTCGGTGTGGAGCTGGTCGGCGCTTCTGAGCGAAGCGAAGACCGAG
>CADBPL010000155.1 GCA_902796535.1 Oscillospiraceae bacterium | reverse complement strand
GTTATACCATCGAGGTTTTTATTTGCCAAGGCTTTTATCTACCCCCGGTTGAACCGGGGGTTTTGTTTCGCCATGGCGGATAAAAAAACAGGGCCGAAGCTTCCTGCGCTTCGACCCTGCTTTTCAGTTGCTTTATTCTGTTCGGAATACATCTCGCACAGCCTCCAGATAGCCGTAGCCGTAAACGTCATCCGGCTCCAGATAGCTCATTTCCGTCCACTCATTCCAGGAATTGATCGTAATGAGGGGCAGATCATTGCAGGCGTCGGCATATTCTCTTGCCATTAGCAGCCCCTTTTTGAAGTTTTCGGGCGTGTTGTTTCGCATGATCGGCCACGTCAAAAACAGATGCCGCGGATTATTATCCCAGCCGATCGAAATGTGCGGGTAGTACGGCACCTTGTAAGTGCCGCGAATGCGGTCCCATTCCTTTTGCACATCCGGTAGAATGTCAAGATAATCACGGTTGCAGTCCACAAAATGACAGAACTGATAGTGGGTCACGGAATCAAACCCCAGCATTTCCACAATATCCTTTGTAGAGCCCTCGCGCGCTGCATCCACACCGCTGACGTTGACCGCGCCTTCGCTGTAGATCGTCGCCTGCAAATGCAGCCCCGGAAACCCGGCCTCCTTCGTCAGGGCACGAAAATGCTCCAGGGCTTCCCGCGCCCGGTCGATGCTGCCCAGCCCGCGCACAAGGTTTGACATTTCATAAATCATGAACACAGGACAGCCGTCGATTTTGTAATAATTCGGCCGTTTGAAGTATTGGTCGATCACACGGCGGCAGACGCGGTCAAATTCTTCGCGCGGCTGCGAACCGTACCAGATGATCTCATTCAGCCCCGACTGCCGTTTATCCCAGGTGTAACCGGCGTCGTGATTGGCCCACATGAGATAAAACTGCATCTTTTCGTTGTTCGGCGCACCGAGGAAGCCGTCGTTCAGGCATTGCTCCAAAAACGGGCGCCGGTCGTACCAGTACCAGTCATAGATGAACACGTTCACACCGTGGCGCAGCGCCTCGTTGATTTGAAATTCCATCACCTTCGGGTCGGCTTCGTCCACCGTGCCCCAAAGCGGTTTGCGCGGCAGCACCTGCCCCTCCACTCTCGCTTCAGCGCTGAGCACCGACTGCCATTCGCCGATCCCCTGCTCCCAGAACTGGCGGGCGCGGGGTTCCCTGCCGGTATAAGACGGCCACACATAGGCCGCTACGTCATATTTTTTCATGGATACGTCCTGCCTTTCATTTGGTTAGGTAACCGCTGATTAAATCGGGGTATGTAGATTGGCGAGAGGATTTTTCGCCAGATGAAGCAAAAATCGCAGGCAATACTTGGTGTATTAACGAGTATTTTTGTGAAATTTGGCGGAAAATACTCCGTCAAGATACATGCCTGCGATTTAATCAGTGGTTACTTAGGTTATTTCAGGCGATGCGTGTGAACAGATCCGCCAGCTTCATCGCGGTGTAATAGATGCGGTAAGCGAACCGAAGGAAGAAGCTGTTGTTTTCCTGCGCGCCTGCGCTCCTGTATGATGCGACAGGGGCACGTGCTTTGTTTAGTCAGAACAGCAAATTACAATCGCACAGCACCACTTCAGAATCGGCAGGCAGCGTTTTCAGTCGATCGCGGATATCCTCTTTAGAGCATTCCGGTTTCAGGATCACCTGCAGAAAACCGCCGCCGCCGGCCCCGCACCAGTATTTGGCGCAGATGAGTTCGTCAATTGCATTCAGCAACTGCTCCGTTGCGGCGTTGCTCATGTTTTCGCTCAACGCGCTGTTGAGCGACCAGTTGTGAGCCATGATGGCGGCAAAGCCGTCAACATCGCCGTTTTCCAGCGCAGAGCGCATCTGAAACGCGCTTTTTTTGATCGCTTCATGCGCTTTGACGCTTTCGGGATCGTTGGCAATATAGCGGCCGACAACCTCGCGCAGCTGGCTTTTGGCAAGCCTTTTTTGCCCGGTGTAGAGCAGAACAAAGCGGCGATTCAGTTCCGCCTTTGTTTTTTCGCTGAGGCTAAGCCGTTCAACGCGGATCCTCTGGTCAAACCCGGGCGCCGACGAACTGAATTTGACCCCCGGCGTAACGCCGCCGACCTGATCCTGCCAGCCGCCGCCGGTCGACATGATCTGTTCGATGGCCAGAACCGCCGCATAAAGTCTTTCGTTGTCATAGGCGGTTGCCGTAAAATCAAACAAAGCCTTGACCACGGCAGCCGAAAGAATGGAGGAAGTGCCTAAACCGGAGCCGCGCGGAATATCCGTAACCTCAGTGCGAATCTCAAAGCCGCCGCCAAGCCCTGCAAGGATCTGTTCCAGTGTAAGCGGGTTTGATTCAGCCGCGTTTCGATTCGGTATGATCCCGCAGGCGATCAGGCAGGCTTTTTGCAGCGCAAACAGGTCGAACGGATCGCCCGTCTGCTGCAGCTGATCGAGGGAATCAAACGTGCGGCTGATGTGCATATCGCTGCTGACGAAGGATACGACAGGTTCCGCCGTTTTTTTGATGTGCACCTTGACCGGGAACGCGCCGTTGAGCGTGATCGCCGCATTCAGCATTGCGCCGCCATGCTCCAGACAATACGGGCAGGCGTCGCTCCACGTGCCGCCCCAATTCACGCGCAGCGGCAGCGCTGCGTCGACGGCTTCCCATGCAATAGTTCTGTCTGCACAGTAAGCCGACACGTTGAACGGGTTTGTTTGAACCTCCTGGGAAATCAGAGAAAAGGCTTCGTTGCAGTAGCGTTCCTCATTCGTGCCGACGCCGACATAATAGAGCAGCCGAACCGCCGCCATGAAGTCGGCCAGCGTGCTTTTGTCAAGCTGTGCGAGCGCGTCGGTCAGCATCGTTTCAAGGCGCTCGGTCGGTTGCTGCCCGTGAAAGATCGACACCGCTTCGGAAGCCGGGCGATTTGTGCGGATGAGTTCCTTCACTTTTTCTAATCTGACAAGCTCTTCCATGTGTTCGATCCAATCCATTCCGGCCGCCGCGTCAGCTTCTCCGGCGGAAGAACTCAGGCTTGCGCGCGGGCGAGTCAGCCAAACGGAGGCGCGGCCTTTGTCGTTTTCCGTCATCATGGCATAAACCGAAAGCGAGGCGTCGAGCGCGTCACGCATCGTTGCGCCTTCCGGAAACAGTTTTGCCTGCCAAAGGGTGTGCGCGTCGGTTTCACCCCATATATCCTGATCACGCAGTCCGAGATTCTGAATAACCTGTTCAAGATCAAGGCCGAAAATCTGATTCTTTTTCGGGTCGTCGTCAAGGCCGATGAGCCGGCAGACGAACGAGCCGTTTTTTTGCTTTAACCCATGCGCGAGCACACGATCGGGTATCACTACGCCGTCACCGACTTCCACATCGCTCAGTATGCACTCGCGCCCGATCTGAGCGCAGCCGTGAACGTGGGAAACCTCCAGATAACAGTTATCCCCCACAGACGCTGCCGAAGACAAAACCGCTTTATAACCGCTTGTCCGTTCATCGGCAAGAAAGGAGTGGATTTGTTTGCGCCAGCCGAGCCGCTCATATTGAGCGGCGCCTTGCGTGAAAAGGCGCAGCACTTCGCGCAGTGAGCCGAAATGAATGAATTCAGCCGGCTGCAGGGTCAGGCATTTCATCGGATAATGCCCGATGGCGTTCCACAGCAGCTCGCGCGCAGCGGCAAGAGCCGGGCAAAAATCCCCCTCCGGCTGCTGCTGCTGTAATTTGGCCATGGTGGCGTTTTCGCTCAGCGCATAGTTAACGTCGCCATACAGGCTCAGCCGCACCGTTTCGTTGACGATACCGTTGTATTTTTTATCGCTGTCGATCAGCGCATATAACGCTTCAAGAACGCTTTCGCCAAGGTAGACGGCGCCTGTGTCGATCAGGCACTGCCCTGCCCCGTCAACGGCGCCCATGGCCTGCAAAACCGAAACCGGCTGTTTGTGCAAAAAGAGCTTTACATTGCCCGTTTCGTCATTTTTCACGCAGACGCCGTGATGGCTGCAGATTTCAACGTCTTCCGGAACGGTCAGGATCGCCGCGTCACAGTGTTCAAACCCACAGGAAGCCGGATCGAACAGCAGCAGAATATCTCCCGCCACAACAAAAACGCCGTCATTCATTCGTTCGGGGATCGACGAAACCGTGATCAGCAGCATATCAAACAGAGTTGCCGCCCGCCCGTTCAGGGCAGCGGGAATCGGACAAAACAGCTTGCCCAACACTGCGTCCTGCGGGCACCTTTGCGAATAGCCGCCGGCGTGAATGCACAAAAACCGCCTGCCCGCAAAGCTGCCGTAACGTGACTTCAGCTCACGGATTACAGACAGTGTTGATCCGCCGGAACCGATGCGCTCGTCGTTTTTGTCGGGGATGACAAGGAATTCCATATCATCCGGCAAATCACCGGCCTGCCTGCGGCGCGCTAAAAGCCTCTCATAGGTTTCGGCCTGAGCGACGCAGGAAGCAGTGATCACAACAGCGTCCCATTGCCCGAACCGATCTGAGACAGAGCGGTTCTCATATTCACTTTTCATGCGTTCGGCGACGGAGCAGAGCAGCCGTTCGCGTTCCGCCGCGCGGGAATGATCGGTTGCTGGCATATCGATGTTCCTCTGTTGTTTCAAAACGGGATCGGTCACGGTGCGTTTTGTTCCACGACCGTGCCGGTGTCGATCATTTTATTGCCGCGCTTGCCGAACCAGACGATCTCTCTGGCGTAGTCGACCCAGTTGTCAATTTTACAGGCGGTAAACGAGATCGTCGTCTGCTCGGGCTGCGGAACCGCGCGGCCGGTGTTTGTCATATCTTTAAAGTATTCCGTCCAGTTGTAGGTAAAGGCTTCTTTTGACGCGGGCTTATTGGGCGTTACAATGCAGCGCTTTTGATACTTCAGCAGGTCGCTCATAACCGCATCGGGCGCGTCATATTTTCGCAGATAAGCCTGAACGTCTTCGTAAAACTCCTCCAGCCCGGCGCAGCAGGTCAGGAACATGCCTTCTTCAAACGCCCAATAGATTTTTCCGAACCGTTCGTCCCAGAAGTTCAGCGGTTCCTCGCCCCGCAGGAACGGTTCGATCGAATGGCAAACGTGTTCGAGCGCACGGCAGATGAACCTGCTCTCCGAGCCGATCCACTGAAACAGCTCCATGTAAAAATCGTAATAGGAAACGCCGCAGGAATTCCGCAAAAAGAACGCAAGGCAGCGCAGCAGACCGAAGCAATGGAACGACTGGATGCACACGGCGATCTTTTGCGACATCGCCCACTGCTCGGTCGTCATGGTGGAGGAACCGACGGAAATTTCTGAGCAGGAGGCGTAATCTTCTTCTGCCGTCACCGGCATGTGGTTATATTTGAGGTGTGACTTGCGGGAAACAATTTTGTATTTCGCACGATAAGCGGGATCGCTCATCAGGGTATTGGGCAGAATTTCGACCCGGTAAACGTTGATCGTCGTGTGCTGCCCCGCCTCGATCACTTCGCAGATGCCCCGGCAGAAGCTCTCAAAGGTTTCGCCGGGCAGCCCGAGCAGGATATCGGTATAGGTACGCATACCGGCTCGGTTATAGCGGTTGAGCAGATCTTTGAAATTGTCGTTCGTCAGATTCTTGCGCCCGATGTATTCCAGCGTTTGGGGATTCATGCTTTGCACATCCAAAGAAATACCGCGGTTCAATCCGGCGTCCTCGAGCTTTTTATTGATACGAAAAGTCAGATCCGTCCTTTTTTTCGCCATGGTCGTTTCAAACCGCTGCGGGAAGCCATACTTTTTGTTCAAAGCAATGATATAATCGGCTGTTCTTTCATCGCGTTCAAAAATGCCGAAATTCGCGTCAGCGCAAAAAATGTAGATGATCTTGTTTTGCGCCAGCCAGTCCAGATCCGCTCTGACCCTCGCATCGGAAAACTTGCGCAGCTTCCGGTCGCTGCCGACGTAGTAGCAATAGGCGCAGGCATAAGGACAGCCCCTTGAAGTTTCCAGAATTGCGTCAAACTGAAAATCCCGGTATTCATCGCTTTGCAGAATATAATCAAAATAACCGTTGGCGTAGGGCGAGGGATAATCACAGTCGCACAGCAGCTGCGTTTTATCAGTTTCCACAACGTCGCCGCCGCTGCGAAACGCAATCGAATTCACGGCGGAAAGCGGCTTGCCGTCGAGGAACGATTTGAGCAGATTGTAAAAGGTTCTTTCCCCTTCGCCGAACATCAGAACGTCGATTTGCTGATAGCGGTCCAGATAGGAGCGATCGTTTGGCACGTGCGGCCCGCCGAAGGCAATGATGCAGTCAGGCCATTTTTCCTTGACCATTTTTGCGAGGGCAAGATTATATTCCACGTTCCACATATAACATGAAAACCCGACAAGAAACGGGTCTTCGATCAGACCGAAATTCTCCTCGATCGGTTTTTTCAGAAAGATAAACGGACAAAGGCGATAATTTTTTCTGATCTCTTCCTGTTCAAAAGCATAGGCAGCCAGAACGCCGACCGTATACGGCAGGAACTGATTTCTGGAAAGCGCGTTGTTCGGCTGAACAAGATAGATGTTTTTCATGTTTATATCCCTCCCCTGCAACGGTTTTTCAATTCAGAACTCTGCGCGTTCATGTGTTTTTGAAGCGGATCCGGATGGCGTGCCGGACGTAG